>JANMDF010000077.1:0-1835 GCA_031376145.1 Alphaproteobacteria bacterium | reverse complement strand
ATACTGGGGCAAAGCTTGGAATGCTGTCTGCCTGATCCATTTTGGCAATATATTCTGGATGCACCAGACTAAAATAGGGTTGCTGCAGCAGCTGACCACTGACTAACCGTTGCTCACCGACAGGCAACAGCTTTTCCAGCCAGTCGCCTTTAACATTAAAATACAGCAGCTCTACACGAAACTGGCGGGCATCCTGGGTGATGATCCGATACGGTTGGCGCTGGCGTTTGGGTGGTTCATGCTGGATAATCGTTACGGGAAATGTCACCCGCTGCTCCAGATATCGCACCTGTGGATGGGTAATATTGATGCGGGTTTCCACATCATGCGGCAGAGTGTACAACACATCCAGCACCCGTTTGCCACACAGATGTTCAATCAGACGGGCATAGTTGGCACCAATGCCACGCAGGCTTGCGATTTCGGCAAACAACGGATAAAGGACAGGATCACGCATATAGGCACTATACAATGTCAACGGCTACACACAACCTTCGTAAAAGGCTCCGCTATCAGTGCCAGTATCGCGGCATCAAAGAACTGGACATTCTGCTGGGGCGATTTGCCGCTGCCAGGCTGGATGTTTTGCCAGACATTGATCTGCCACAGTTGGAAGCCCTGCTGGATGTGAATGAAAATACCCTGTTCCGATGGTTAACCGGCATGGAAACGCCGCCAGCAGCCATGCAGACACCGGTTTATCTGGCAGTATATCAGTTTCTGCATGAGGACGCATGAGCATTCTTGTACGCGAAGATGGGCATGATGCCCTGATCCTGGCAGGTCGTGCATCGGGGGCTTCCGGCCTGTGTGTGCATATCTGCCGCAACGATACCCGCATGGCCAGCCTGGCCGATGCCGTGGCCTTTTTTGATCCCAGCCTGACCATTCTCAAGTTTCCCGCCTGGGATTGCCAGCCGTATGACCGGGTATCGCCCAGCACGGATGTTGTGAGCGAACGGCTACTTAGTTTATCGCTGGCGCTGGAAAATCCCGCAAAGACAGTGTTGTTCACAACAGTGAATGCCTGTCTGCAAAAGGTATTGCCCAGCCATGCCCTGACCCAGCAGACCATCGATCTGGCCAAGGATGCCAGTGTGGATGTACAGACGTTACGTAGCCAGCTGGTGGCACTCGGTTATCTGCACGTCTCTACCGTGCGGGATGTGGGAGAGTTTGCCATTCGCGGCGGCCTGATTGATATTTTTCCAGCCGGCATGGCAGAGCCTGTACGACTTGATCTGTTTGGCGATGTGCTGGAAAGCCTGAAACATTTTGATCCCATGAGCCAGCGCACCACGGGGGTAGCCTCACGCTTGTTGTTACCACCGGTGCGGGAGGTTCTGCTGGATGAAGAGAGTATTCAACGCTTTCGCCAGGGCTATCGCCAGTTGGCACCCCAGGTAGACAATGATCCGCTGTACCAGGCAGTGGCCAGTGGTCAGCGTTATCCAGGTATTGAGCACTGGCAGCCGCTGTTTACCCCTGATTTGCAACCGTTGTTGTCGCTGCTGCAACCCGCAGCGGTAACGCTGGATGTTGGCTGGCAGCAGGTGGCGGCGCAGCGCGATGCCGAAATCAACGATTACTATCAGGCACGGGTAGCTGTGTTACGGGATAAAGGCAATCGCAACGCCCCATACTATCCCCTGCCACCAGCATCATTATATGTCAGCAAGGAAGAGAGTGAACGTTCACTTTCAGAATTAAAGGCACTGGAATTACAGACGGACGGCGGTATTACAGCAATACCATCCTTCACGACAGTGCAGGCAGACAGTCTGTATGCGGCGGTACTGGACTTTGCCCGTACGCAGCAGCAGGAAAAACGCAAG
>JANMDF010000041.1:0-7857 GCA_031376145.1 Alphaproteobacteria bacterium | reverse complement strand
GGGTAGTGACCGGAAATAATGAAACCTATATGCCATTGAAGATTCTAGCCTCTCTGCATATGCCAGAGAATGCAGAAGTTTATGGAGAGATGATTTCTACACACAGCGATCAAGCCCAGAAATTAATCAATGAATATTACGCGCAAGACCCCTGCACGATCATGGATTCACAACAGTTGATGAGCCAGTTCTATCACCACACCTTAAAAGAAATTTATGACGCCGATTTGCGGGTAAACCCTGTTAACTTAATGGCCAGCAACCGCAATGCTGAATTCTATCATCAAGCACATACCTACAGTGATAAGACACTGCATCATGCCAAACGGTTTATCGCAACATTTGGAGACTTTAAGGAATTTCTGGAATGGCCAAAACTGGACGTTTTTAACGCCCGACGGATGCGTCCAGATATTGTAAGAGTTCGTGATGGTGTTCAGGCCTTTATTCCCGGCAGAAAGTTGCACGGTCGGCTGGGCATGGATCAATATAACGCTAATCTGGGCAATACATATCTCGTTAATGAAGTCTTTGATGCATTTGATGAATTTTCACGATCCACAAAAACAGTCCTTAACCAGAATGATAACCCTATACATGCAAAGGACTTATTTACGCAGATGGCACGCCTGTCACAGGCTATGCCGGTACTGACGCATGTTTTAACCAGTGCTGGTAATCCTTACCTTGATAATGACATATGCCAACGCTTTACTGGAAAACCTCAAGACCCTGCAAACCCAATGACAAAGGGGGATTTGATTCTCTTTATCAACGCAGAATTTCGTAAGCATTATGAGAGTTTACGTCAAATGCAGCCCAAAGTTGAGGGACGTCTGCCGCATGTTAAAGATAAAAACCCATACACAGATAAACCATTTGGTGTGCAAGTCTTTAAGGAAAATAGCGAACCACTGCTAAACTCTAACAATAAGCCTGTTTTTGAATTTTCCAGCCCTGATGATGAAGCACAGTACAATTACCTGGTTGCATTGCGGACTAAAGAAATCGAGGACTTCCGTCAAATGATCGCCGTACAACCACGTTTAACATCCAGCTTGATTAACGAGGTCGCAGCAAAAGAGGCAGCTGCAGCAATTGATAGCAGTAATTTCGCTGGGATGCAGCAACCTGACATCGACCGCGCGGCACAACGCATCATGAATGTACGGGGTACGATTCGTACGACACCCGTTCAACGCGTGCGCACTTCGACATCACCAATCATGGATCGACTGCGCTTTGATGTTGTTGGTTTCCAAAGCTTGGGAGCGGGATTAAACAGCCCGCTGCATCACGCCATGGCAACTGATGCTTTTGGCAGCAGAGCACAGTCAGATTATATCCAGAATAACATCGTCCCCTTGCAACGCAAATCACCAGGGACAGTACCAACATCACAGTATCCTCCCGCCATTCCCACGCTTGCCGGTCTGGGACCACAGCGCAGTCATTGATTTTTTTCACGACAGTTGCACCAGGTTTTTGCCCAGATCCTGCAAGGTATTTACACCCAGCAGGTGGCACATGATCTTGTCCACCCCGGATGCGTGAATTTTGCGCAAGGTGACATGGCTGCGCCCGTCAATATCCTCCAGCCGCCGCCAGGCAATACCACAGGCACGCGCCCAGACAATCCGGCGTTCTTCGCCGGATAAGGGCAGCAGCCAGGTAAACACCCTGTCCATACGGGTAATGGCATCCGGTGCGGGTGCGGCACGGCGGGTATGGGTGGCAGGTGCGGCCATGGCCACTTCAGCGGCTGAACGTACCACTTCCGGCCAGCTGCTCATCCGGCTGCTGAGATTGACTTTCGGCAGGCGGTACAGCGTATCAGCGGCCTCAGTCAGGTACTGATGCACCAGTTCCCGTGTCCAATTCATATCTGCCCCGCATCATCCGGCAGGCGTTGCTGAATCCGCATACTGGCAGCATCTTTTTCATAGCGTGGCTTCAGGCCAGGATATGCAATATACTGCCCACCCACCGTGCGAATGTGGGCATTAACAGCGGCAATAACGTCACGCAGTAATGCGGCTTTGCCGTCCAGCACATAAAAACTGTCGCCCAATACCTGCAGGCGTTTACCCAGGTGATACTGCGCCCGTTCCAGGATGGGGGAAAGATCCGGAGCTTTGCTGTCCGGTTGAATCGCATTGGGTTGCTCGGCATTTTTACACTCTATAGGTGTATAGTGTCGCATGATGTCATTGTTGAGGCGTAGTACCATGATGTCTCTCCTTGCTCGTTCATCAATCGTACCCATTCTGGGTACTACTTATTCTGGCATAAGTTTCCAGATTATTCTTTAAGTTGTTTAATTTACAGGGTATTAAAAGTTCGTTAAGCGTTTTTTTATCGTACCCATTTTTTGGGTACGTTTACTCAGTATCAATATTTAATCCCATTTCGTCAAGACATCGGTAAAAATATTATATTGCTGCACCCCATTTTTTCCGCCATGTATGCCGCATGATGATCAATCAGAGCTTGCAACATGCCCGTATCCAAAAGAATCTGAGCCTCCAGGAACTGGCACTGCGTGTGGGCACCAACAAATCCCAGATTGATAAACTGGAAAAGGGGGAACGCCGCCTGACAGTGGAATGGCTGGTAAAACTCGCCGATGCCCTGGAACTATCGCCGGCCATGCTGCTCGAGTTCCCGCTAGCGGAAGATGCGGCTCCCATGCACCTTGCGGATCCGGCGCACAGCGATTATGCCCCAGGCCCCGCCCGTTCCAGTAATCAACTGCCCATCCGGGGTATTTATGATTTCAAACAGCATATTGCCAGCCATATGCACAGCGTCAGCGGTAGTACACCCTGCCCGCCCGGACTGTATTATGTCAATGATGCATACGGCGTATACATGCATAATGACAGCATGTATCCGCGCTATCAACTGGGCGATATTCTGTACGTCAATCCGCACAAACCGCTGAGCCGGGGCTGTTATGTCGTCATCTGCATGCAGGATAACAGTGGTTGCATTGCCCGATTTGAAAGCCGGGATCAGCAGATACTGGTGCTGACAACCCTATCTCCCTGTCGGGAACAGCACCTGCCTATCGCAGAGATTAAAAGCATCCACCGGATTGTGGGCTGTGTTGAGGCCTGAAGTGCGCGTTGTGCAGCGGGCGATTTATAGCCAACAGTGTCGATTTTTCCGGGCATGGCGTGCATGCCGCACTCAATACGTTCTGGCTGGAATCCCTGCTGCAGGCGCACCCGTTACAACGTATAGATGACCTTGCAGCATATGTGGCAGATTTAAACAGACGATTATGCACACATCTGCCGCGTGGCCAGTTTGCCACATTGTGGTATGCTGTATATGACCAGCAGACACAGGTGTTACAGTGTTACAGTGTTACAGTATTGCAGTGCCGCCTCGCCATTCCTCCTGGTCTGGGATCATGGCGGCGCGTGTGTGCACACAGGCGAAAGCCACGGCATGCCACTGGGTGTCAACGCTGAAGGCACTTTTACCACCGCCAGCCTGAGCCTGGAAAAAGGTGGCGGCTTTTTCTTTTACAGTGATGGTCTGTTATATCCCGATACAACGCGGCCAACCTTTACCGAAGAAACGTTGATGCATCTTTTTCAACGACCGGAATATTTACACAATAAAAAGACTTTATGGGTAGACTTACAGCAGATTGTTCTTGAACAGCACCAGGCAGCACCACGCGATGATGTTACCATGGTGATGGTCAATTGTTTGTAATGAACCGCGCATTGTCATCCTGAGCGTAGCGAAGGATCTCATAGCGAAGCAATCCAGTTAAGGTTTTTTGTATGCAGTACACCTCCGATAAAATCGACCACAGCCGGCGTCTGGAGCTCATTGATGAAATTGGCGAGGCTGAATGGCAGAGCCTGGTGCTGACCTGCCTACATCAAGTGGCCAGCAACCTGTCGATGCTGCAGCAGCTTTACGATGCCGGTGATATCCATGCCATTGCTGCGCTGACCCATGATATCAAAGGGGTTGCTGGCAATCTTGGCCTGCTGGTGATTGAACGCGAAGCCGGGCAAATCATGTCTGTCACCAGCGAAAAGGGAATGCCTGATGTACAGCTTATCCGGCAGCTGGCAACAGCGGTGCAGGAGACGGCGGTGGCGATAAAGGCGCTGCTATCCCCCAGATAACCGTATCAATACCGTTACAGTTACCACAGATCAGCGACCATTCTTCGGTGGTATGGCCACAGCCCTGGCATGTCCAGGTGGGATCAGGTGGGGCGATAGCCGCCTTGTCGCGCCAGTCTGTCACACTATCTCTTCCCTGGCGGCTGAGAAGATCAGCTTTCAGTTGCAAGGCTTTACGGGTTTGTTCCAGCCCCAGCAGCTGTTCAATATAAAATTCGGCAACGGGCAGCTGGTTGGCTTTTAAGGCCGCCTGGGTCAGGGTATAGAGTGCATCGGCCTGATGCGCATGCGGTTTCAGGTGACGGCGGCACAGATGATACACCTCAATAACCGGCACATGCGTTAACAGAGAAATAGCAATCAGTGCGGATTGCTGGCCGTATTTCTTCCAGTGGTTGAGCAGTACTTCCACCTGGCGTTTCCCCTGCTGCTGGCGGGCATGTGCCAGGGCGGCGGGGACAAAGGCCGGGTTCAGGCGATACGTAGCCTTTGTATGGATTTCCGGGGTCTGCAACATGATTTTCTGCAGCCAGGCATCACGCAGCTGTTTTGAAAAGTGGCCTGCTTTATAGAGACGGGTGATGTCGTTACGGGCATCATCCCAGGCATGATGATGAATATGCTGGTGCAGCTGATGCTCCAGTGCCATACCGTCTTTGGGGCAAACAGCCGCAAACTGGCCGGTAATTTTATCAGACAGCGCGGTATCTCCAGCCTTATCCGCCATGACCAGCAGGCCGCGATAGCCCAGTGCCTGGGTGGCCGGCAGTGCCAGCATCTGTTCAAAGCTGGCCAGGGATGCGCGTTTGTCACCTTGCAGTTGCGCTGCCTGGGCACTGAGCAACAGGCTAAGTGGCTTGTTATGCTGCAATTTTTCCAGTTTTCTGGCGTGCTTTCCAGCCGTATCATACTGGTTATTAGCCATAGCCAGCAGGGTTGCGCCTGCGGTATCCAGACTCTGCTGCAGGCGTTTATTTTCATGCTTTAATTTCCAGCTGCGTGGCAGTGACAAGAAGCGCGACAGCATAATTAACAGAACGGCCAGCGCCACAATGATCAGGGTCAGGGTAGCAACGGATGTTGTGACCATATACCCATTGATCTGCATGGTGACTGGCATGGGATGCTCAAGCAGCCACAGGCTGATAAGGCTGATAACGGTGAGAATAGCAATGTATAGCAGACGTTGCATCGGTATCCCCAAGTAGGCGTCATGCCGAATATATAGACTTCATAATATAAATCTGCACCATAATTGTTATGCTGAATCCCCGCTTTCGCGGGGAATGCGTTTGGTGTTGCAGCGCACTCCTTGCGAATTCCCCGCGCAAGCGGGGATCCAGTCTTGGCGCAGGTTTATAGATCTCACACTGTAAACCTGCACCAGGATGGATCCCAGCCTTCGCTGGGGATTCGCAAGAAGATGCTGCAACACCTATAGAATCCCCAGCGAAGGCTGGGGTCCATCGTCCGGCAGCGTAGAATCGTGGTGCAGTTTTATAGTGTTATGTCTATATAGGCGCCAAGCGTTATTCAGCAGCCACTGCATCCTTAGGATGCTTTGCCAGAAACTGTTCACTTTGTTGTAACAAGTCATCCAATTGCTGATCCAGTAGCTGGCGTTTTTTTGCCTGTTCCTGCCACTCAATCAGATCCTGCTGCTGGCGCATCTGTTCAGGCAGTGTATCAATATAATGCATGACGCTGTCCAGGTTCCCACCGGCAAAGGCAGACTGTGCAGCATCGGGGGTATCAATATCCGTCAGGGGGGCGGCTTGTACGGGTTTGATCTGAATGACCGAATCGAGTAGTTGCTGCCACCAGGGTGTGTCCACTGTTGTTGCAGCAGGTGCAGTATCTGTCGGGTGCTGGGGGAGGATTGCTGCCGCATTTCGTAACAGTTGATCCTGTGATGGGGTTGGGGAGAACGCAACAATCGCTGCAACATCCGGCGTAAAGCCCAGGTGGATTGCTGCCTGCTGATACTGATGCAGGGTGCCTTGAAACGATGTACCGTGCTCAATACGCTGTACCAACTGATCCTGAAGGTATAAGAACAACAGCATATCCGTTACGGGTGCAGATGCGTCCGTTATTGTTGTTACCGGCGCGGGTATCGTCGTCGGCATAGCCGCGACTTTTTCTGTTAATATCGTCAGGCGATCGTACAATGCCTGCAACGTATCTTCATTCACCGCTGCCGCCGGTGCGGGTATGGGAGCAGCAGGCACTGCTTTTAAAGCAACCACCTCTGTGCGGATATCCTGCAAGGCCAGCCACTGATTATACAGTACGGCGCCAATGACAAAAACCAGGGCAATCCCAAGCACGGCGTTATACCAGGCAGGATGCTGTTTTTTAGATGGTGTGGTGGAGGGCGTTGTTGTCATGGAGTATCCAGTTCAAATTACCGGTCAAACCCGTACCATATATTGATCATATCGGCCAGTGTTTTACTCTCTGGTACGGGGGATATGTGGCAGGAATCTGCTGGTACGGTACACACTGCTGCAATAGCGGGGCTTAGTGAAAACACTTGTAAATCAAGTGCTTTATAAAAATGAGTGAACATTCGCGCACTTCTGGTTGAAAACAAGGCGACCGCTGTTATGTTGGATTCGGTTACAGAGCGTGGTAGTTGCGTCACAGCAACAGCATCATACACGGTGTGCTGTATCACCGGACAGCCAAGCGTCAGGGCGGTAGTAATATCCCGCCCTGCTGCATAAAACAGACTGGTTATGGGCAAGGTGCGTAACAGGGCTTGTGCACTGGCTACATCCTGGCCGGCGCAGGTTACCTGTTGAAAGCCTGCTGCTCGTGCTGCTGCCGCTGTTTCCTTGCCTACGGTGTATAGGGGCTTATTCAATAATGCAGACTGGGTAAGCACTGCCAGTGCCTGGCGACTGGAGACAAATAGCGCGTCAACGTCCTGTGCCTGCTGCAATGCAGCATCCGATAGCACTATATGCTGAATGGTTAAAAGTGGTGCAATCAAGACAGGAATATCCGGATGCAGCAACCGGGCAAAGCGTTCACTGTCAGCCTGTGGACGCGTCAGCCACAGCATATTCATGTCCGCAAAGCATCGAGGAACGCCACGCCAGCTTTTGTGCGTAATTGTTCACCCACAACAGTCCCCAGGGTTTCGGCATCAGCAACAACACCCCTGGTCTCCGCCTTGAAAATCTCTTTACCATCCGGTGACAACAGCATACCATAAACAGTGAGTGAATGATCATTCACAATTTCAGCATAGGCTCCCACCGGCGTTTTACACGAAGCATCCAGCACCGCCAGCACGGCGCGTTCGGCCACACTTTGCTGTGACGTGGGGATGTGGTTAATATGAGCAAGCAGGGCGCGCAGGGCTGTATCTTCCGTGCGGGTGATAATGCCAACAATTCCCTGAGAAGCTGCGGGCAGCATGATTTCCGGCGGCAGTACGGCATTGACGGTATCCTGTAACCCCAACCGTTCCAGTCCAGCCATTGCCAACACCATTGCATCTACATCGCCACGCTTGAGTTTTTCCAGGCGGGTCGGCACATTGCCTCGCACCGGTACAATACATAAATCCGGGCGCAGATGCAGCAGCTGTGCTTGTCGGCGCATGGAACAGGTACCGACACGGGCACCATGCGGAAGATCTTCAATGCGCTGGCAGGGAATATTGGCCAGCATTGCATCACGGCAGTCAGCC
>JANMDF010000005.1:0-3305 GCA_031376145.1 Alphaproteobacteria bacterium | reverse complement strand
CAAGGCAGGGCGCGGCAATCCAGTTTTAAAATGTAAAACATTGTAGTGCACTGCTTTTATAGAGGGTATCATGGATGCGACATTTTTTGACATTGCTAAAGACCTTGCTGCTACCGGCTGCAGGCTTGCCGACAAAGGCTGGGCACCGGCTACCAGCGGTAACTACTCAGCACGCCACGCTAATGGTGCTGCCATTACGGTTTCTGGTGCACACAAAGCCCTGCTGACCGCCGATGATATCATGATGGTGGATCTGGCGGGGCAGTCCATGGATGGACGTAAGCCTTCGGCAGAAACCCTGCTGCACACAACATTATATCAGCAAAACCATGAGATTGGTGCGGTGTTGCATACCCATTCCATTGCCGGTGTATGTTTGAGTAAACGGCTAGATTCGGATCATCTGGTGTTGCAGGATTACGAATTGCTAAAGGCCTTACCGGATCTGACAACGCATCAGCACCGCGTCATTATTCCCATCGTGGATAATGATCAGGACATGGTGCGGCTCAGTCAGCTGGTGCTACAACGGCTGGCAGGCCTGGAACAACCCGTGGGTTATCTGATTCGCGGGCATGGCGCGTATGCCTGGGGAAACACGCTGTTCCAGGCAGAACAGGCGATTGAAGCACTGGAAACCATACTGGCCTGTGAATGGCAGTTGCACATGGCTGGTAATTTGCTACAACCCAGCGGCATATGACAACAACACCACTGAGTTTCCAAAATCTTATTTTAACCCTTCAGCAATTCTGGGGCGGGCAGGGGTGCGCGCTGGTACAGCCCTATGATCTGGAGATGGGTGCAGGGACGTTTCATCCTGCGACAACCTTACGGGCATTGGGGCAAAAGCCATGGTGCACGGCGTATGTGCAGCCCTGTCGCCGCCCTACCGATGGCCGTTATGGCGAGAATCCAAACCGTATGCAGCATTATTATCAGTTTCAGGTGCTGCTGAAACCCTCACCCGCCAATGTCCAGGATTTATACCTGCAAAGCCTGGCGGCAATAGGGGTTGATATTGCCAGGCATGATATCCGCTTTGTTGAAGACGACTGGGAAAGCCCGACACTGGGTGCCTGGGGGTTGGGTTGGGAAGTCTGGTGTGATGGCATGGAAGTAACACAATTCACCTATTTTCAACAGGTAGGTGGTTTTGACTGTGCACCGGTTGCGGCGGAAATTACCTACGGCCTGGAACGTCTGGCGATGTATATTCAGGGTGTGGAGAATGTTTATGATCTGACCTATGTCGATGGTGAAGTGCCTGTCACCTACGGTGATATTTTTCTCAATAACGAAAAACAATTTTCTGCCTATAATTTTGAGCATGCAGACACAGAAGTGTTGTTGCGGCATTTTGCTGATGCAGAACAGGCGTGCATGGCCTTGCTGGAAAAACAGCTGCCACTGCCAGCCTATGATCAGTGCCTGAAAGCCAGCAACATTTTCAACCTGCTGGATGCGCGCCGGGTGATCAGTGTATCACAACGAGCGCAGTATATTGGGCGGGTGCGGACGTTGGCAAAAGGATGCTGTGCCGTATGGCAGGAACAGCAGGTGGTGGCCGATGCCTGATTTTATTTTGGAACTGCTTACCGAAGAAATTCCCGCCAGAATGCAGCGACAGGCGGCAAAGGATCTGGCTAAAGCCATTACTGACCAACTGGCCAGCCATGGTGTCGCGCTGGCCGCACATCAGGTGTATGTCACACCGCGTCGCCTGGCAGTGTGTATTCAGGGCTTACCCGTTAACACGCCGGCCAGTGATGAGGAACGCCGAGGGCCAAAAGTTGGTGCGCCAGTACAGGCTTTGGCGGGATTTTTAAAATCTACCGGCCTTACTGAAGAACAACTTGAGCAGCGTAGTAATGACAAGGGTGAGACCTATTATTACGCTGTCATCGAAAAACCGGTACAGGCACTGGCGGGGATCTTGCCGGTAATGCTGGCGTCAATCATTCTTGCCTTTAACTGGCCAAAATCCATGCGCTGGGGGCAGGGGGCGTTGCGCTGGGTGCGGCCACTAGTGAATATTCTGGCAACGTTTGATGGGAAACCGCTGCTTGGCGGGATCATTCTGGGGAATCACCTGAGAGGTATTCCGCCCAGTTATGTCCCTACACAGCCACAATTACCCTACACCAACACCACGCTGGGGCATCGCGTGCACGCGCCCGACAGAATTACTATTACGGACAATTACAGTGCTGCCTTGGAAAAGGCCTATGTCCTGGTGGATGTTGAGGCGCGCAAGGACGTGATCCGTAACGCTGCACAACAGCTTGCGCCAACTGGGGCAGCCTTTGACCTGAACGAGGCGTTGCTGGAAGAAGTGGCGGGTCTGGTGGAATGGCCGGTGCCACTGCTGGGATGTATTGATAATCGTTTCATGCAGGTGCCACCGGAGGTGCTGACTACTAGTATGGCCAGCAACCAGAAGTATTTCGCCAGTTATGATGCGGATGGTCGGTTGCAGCCCTATTTCCTGATGGTGGCTAACCAGGAGACTAAAGGCAAAGATGCCGCCATTGTCCATGGCAATGAACGGGTATTGCGGGCACGGCTGTTTGATGCCGCCTTTTTCTGGGAACAGGATTTGAAAAAGCCGCTGGCGGCATTTCTGGAGCCATTAAAAAACGTGGTGTATCAGCAGGGTTTAGGCACAGTGTATGATAAAGCAGTGCGTCTGGAAAAAATAGCCAAAGCCATTGCGCCTGCCTTCAGTGATGATGTTGGTATGGCCGAACTGGCCGCCAGGGCAGGGATGCTTGCCAAAGCTGATCTGGCCAGCGGCCTGGTGGGCGAATTCCCAGAATTGCAAGGCATTGTCGGTGGCCATCTGGCGCGGCAACAGGGCTTGCCAGCAGTCGTTGCCGATGCCATTAGGGATCACTACAAGCCTGTTGGCGGGGAACTGTTCCCAGCGAATGCGCCGGTCAGCCGCGCCGTGGCGTTGGCTGATAAACTTGATCAACTGGTGTTATTTTTTGCCATTGGCGAAAAGCCTACCGGCTCCAGTGATAAATTTGCGCTGCGGCGGGCGGCGATTGGCATAATCCGTCTGGCGGCGGTGGATGGTGAGCCCGGCTATCCTGGTCTGGATGCTTGCCTGAAGATCGTCTGGGAGGCAGCACGGAAAATCCTGGCGGCACAGAATCCGGTGTTTGCTGCACCCCAGCCGCCTGCGGCACTGATCAAGGATATTAAAGAATTCATCCTGGATCGTTTGAACGTATTTTTAAAAGAGCAGGGCAACCGCATTGATGTCATTCGGGCAGTGCAAGCGGCGGTGTTGAACACTA
>JANMDF010000313.1:0-11550 GCA_031376145.1 Alphaproteobacteria bacterium | reverse complement strand
CCATAGGCTGTACTACTTGCACCGTTCGTGCCAGGTGTGTAATAGCGCGTTACGATGGTGGTTATCTGGTTTCTATAATTTTCTTCAATATTATTTAGGGTAATATTTCCAGAGTAAGGGGCAAAAACCTTATCAAATATTTTTTCGCGTACCTCAGTAACTCGTAAATTCATTCCAATACCAATGGTTGGAATACCATCACTGTCTGCATAGGCGAAATACTTGGTCTTGTTGCTTTCTTCCAGGGTCTTCAAAAGATTAAAGGCGTTCGTGTACGATAGAGAAGGCAGTGACAATACAGGCATAAAAATATCCTTTCTAAAAAATCAGTTTGCAATTGGTAAAAAAGAGCAGAGATGTCTGTATATGATCACAGATGGCTGATCACTACGGGGGGCTGTGTATTCTTCAACATTAAGACTAGTATTATTAGAAATAATATACACAACGCCTTCGTAATAAACAGGCGTTGCTGACTTATGCTCTCTAAAAATACTCATTCCGCCAGCTGCCTCCGCCAAGTCTGGTTCAGCAATATCAGAAACATACAATTCACTAAAATGGAAAGGTTCTCCCGTTGCTCGTTTATCAACGATGAGCCGTACAAGTAAATCTGCATCGCCATTACGGTCAAGGTCTGCCTTGCCCCAGAAAAGATTAAAAGGAACGTGATCTTTTTCGTATTCCAGTAATGACTCAGGGATTTTTTTGAAATATTTGAGTATTTCTTCCTTCGCAAAGGAATGCCAGCTAATATGCTTAAATTTTTTATATTTTTTGGAGAAACTGAGAGTTGTTGAGAATATGTAGTCTTTATTACTTCTAAAAATATCTTTATTTTCCGGCTCTTTCAAAACACTATAGATGTCACGACACAAAGCAAATTGCTTGCCCTGAATAAGTTTAAGCGGAGGATAGAGAAATTTATTAGCTGTCTTTGAGTTTTCGTAAGCAATAACTTCCCCCGCCCAACTTTTTTGTGCAGCCAGGCATAAAATCATCAGTGAGATAACAACATAAACACGCATCAGGGGAACTTTCGGCAATAAGATAGTGGGAATAACCGTATACCTTTTCTGCTTTTACGCAACTTTTTTATGTGAAAATGGGTTATTGTCATTGGCATTACCCGCATTGACGACAAAATCATCAAAAGTATAGGGTTGAATACCGCCGGTGCTGCTGCTCTGAATACCCAGGAAATGGCGAGCAACATCTTCACCAAGGCCATTACGGACTAATCCATCCACCACACTCGCGTTCCACGCATAACCGACCGATGTGGTGGCGAGTGATCCAATACCGATGCTGGATAATACACTGTTCGTGCCCATCGCTTTCATCAGCGACTTTGACAACTGCGCCCCGCCGATGCTCAGCGCTGTGCTCACAAACGCATTGGGCAGGCGCAATGCCAGTGCCGTTGCATCCAATGCTCTACCACCATTAAACGCTACATCCAGCCGGTTTGCCGCAAAAGCCCCCACTGTCTTGCCCACCGCGCCATAAACCAACTGCTGACTGCGGTCATTATTCGCCAACAACGTGCCGATTTGTGCACCGAGCACTTCACCGTAAACTTCTGCAACGGTGTGACTCTGGTAAAGTTTTGCATCCTCTTCACGTTGTGCCGTTTTGGCTTGTAAATAAGCAGACTTGTTATAGAGGAATTTATCCCGATCAATAGGCGTCATATTTCTGGTAAAATCATTGCCGTTGCCGGGTGTAACGTATGTGCTGTTGTTCACATTGGCTCTGACAAAGTCACCTCCGCCACCACCTACAAGCCCGAGCGTATACGCGCCGCCATTGCTGTTGATGGGGCGTTCTCCCAGAATGTTGAAATTAACCGGCGCATACCGCAGCCCACCCTTGACGTTAAAATCATTCCCATATGATGTCATTTTCAGATAGCGACTATACGCTTCTTCACCTGTCCAACTAAAAACGGTGTTGTGGGCTGTATTATAATGGACAGTAGAAGGCGTATCGTAGAATTTGAGAGTGTCTCCCCATAAACCAACTGGTTTAGGATTACCAAAACTGTCTGTAGCTAAAAAATTGAGTTCGCGTTTAACAATCCCATTTTCTCTTAATACCCAATAGTTGTGCGAGTAAAAACCCAGTGCAGCATTTGCAGTGGCATCAACAGTTCCTCCAATCAAGGGGATTTCTGAGCGAATTGATAGTGGGAGCTGTTTGTATTCAAGTGTATATGTCATAAAAAAATCCTTAAAAATATAAATTGGAAGAAGAAAACTATTTATTTTTTGTACTGTTATCAAATTTTATCATGGGCTTATTGCAAGGTTGTAAAGTGCCGTAATCAACACTAAGAACTTTCATCTCTTTGTCCCAGTAAAGCATGAGCTGAGCTGAGGTATTAAAAGCGCTCGCCAACCTCTCTTTATCTGTGTCTGCGTCATCACTGCAGAGCAGTGATGTGTAATCGCAACGTATGCTATTATTATTTATGGCTTTGCTATTATAGCATCTCAGCCTTGGATAAAACTGCGTCAGTTCTTCGAGCGTTTTTCTTTTAAAGGAAGCGGTTAAACTATTTGAAATGTCATTATTACGCCTTTCACATCCTCCCTCATTATAATGTGGATAATCAAGAGGACTAGCATTTAAAGTGTTTGCTATGTAATCGGCTGGATCACAGGAGGATTTTTTGGGAAAAACAAAACACCCCCCCAGTAACAACACTCCCAATCCAACAAAAATAAAATTTCTCATAAGTGTACTTTCTGATGCTGCATCATACATGATTTTTGGGTTTAAGCAACGCGCTTGTATCGGCAATTCCCATCATTATCATTGGCCGAACTGATCGCCCCGGTCATGCCGCCGATGCTGCCACCCCAGGCGGCACTCTGGTTATTGAGGCTTTCGGACAGGATGTTCCAACGCCCGACACTGTCTTTAAAAATCTGCGAACTAATATAGGAACCAAACATCCCGGAAGCGATGTTGACGGAATAGTTGGTGAGGTTGAAGGGCACCAGCTTTGCCCCCGCCGTGCTGGTGGTCACATTGGCATGCAGCATCGCCGCCAGGCTGTCTGCGGAATACCCGGCGTTGTGGAGGGATACAATCACCCCCTGGTTCCAGGCATAGCCAATGGCTGACGTGGTGAGTGTGCCCAGGCCAATCTGTGCCAAAGGACTGTTGGTGCCGAGTGCCTTTGCCAGTGACTTGGTGAGGGCTGCACCCCCAATTGCCAAGGCCGTTGTCGTGAACGCTCCAGGAAGCCGCGCGAGTAAGGCGGTGTTGTCCAGCACGGCAATACTGCCGTTATTGTTCAAGGGCGGATTGATGCTGTACTGAATTTTACTGCCGACAAACCCGGTTAAGGTCTTACCCACTGCCCCATAGACCAGCTGTCTTGATACATCATTGCCTGCAACAATAGACGCGATCTGCCCACCGATGCTCTCGCCAATAATCCCACCCAGATCGGTTGCCTGATACAATGATAATGATTCATTATGCACGCGGTAGCCACCGGCGATATACGTATGGGTATCGGCAACGGTGAAATTATACACATCGTCATGTGCTTGTTCGGTCAATGAAAGAATGGTTGCATATGTGCCATCGGCCAGCACAAGGCTATCCGTGCCTGCAATGGCTTTCGCAATTTCTTTAAATTCGCCACTGCTGAATAAAAACTTATGCCCCGGCGTTGTTCTTATGGTGCTATGTTGCGTGGTTATTAAAAGGATAGGTTGATTTGCCGTCCGCCAGACATTGACTACGTTGCCTGCAACCAATACTCCCTGATCATTGAACGACTGCACAACGTCCGATGTGGTAATATCTTCAATGGGTTTTGTTCTCCCACTGGCTAACAGTACAGACGTTCCAGCGGGGAAACAGTGCTGTGTCGTAATCTTACCCGCATCGTCAGCCAGCAGGTTCAACCCCTGCCGTCCCAATGCCAGTGTGCCATACGCATCGGTGGCGCGGTAGTCATTCTTTGCCGCCTGCAAGCCGCTGTTGTATTTTCTGTTGTACGCATCAATCTCGCTGCGATGCTTGTTAATCATGGCTTCAAACTGCTTGATCTCTGCCGGTGTTTCCGGCACGTAAAACGCATTGGCTTCCACAAACCGCCGGGTTGCAATGCCGTTCAACTGATCCCCGTTGGATCGATATGCAATTTCATACCACGCCTCCGCCATGTTCCCGCTTGTAATCGCCGCTTTCAGATTCTGTCCGAGGAGGCCAGAACCCCCGTTATACGATAACGACAGCAGTGTTGCCTGCTGGTTCGGTTTCAGGGATGCAAAAGCACTCTGCCCAAGCCAGGTTTCAACCGCTCCCTGATACACACCCTGCACCAGATCATTCAGCACGGTCTGTGTGGCACTTTCCGTGATCTGAAACCGGCTGTTCAGCCGTTGTGATGCTGGAATACGGGTGTCAATTGACCGCGCATACGCGACCGCATCAAGGTCTTTGATCAACTGTGTTGACGTGGCGCCATAGGCTGTACTACTTGCACCGTTCGTGCCAGGTGTGTAGTAACGGTTAACTATTGCCGCTACTTGTTTTCTGTATCCGTCTTCCGCGAGATATACAGGATCTGATTGATTGGTGGGACGTACGGCAAAAACTCTATCAAGTATTTTTGCTTGCACCTCGGAGACACGCAAATTCATTCCAATACCAATGGTTGGAATACCGTCACTATCGGCATAGGCGAAATACTTGATTTTATTGCTTTCTTCAAGCGTTTTCAAAAGATTAAAGGTGTTTGTGTACGACAAAGAAGGAAGCGATAATACGGGCATAAAAAATATCCTTTCTAGAAAATCAGTTTGTAATTGGTAAAAAAGAGCAGAGATGTCTGTATATGATCACCGATGGCTGATCACTACGGGGGGCTGTGTATTCCTCTATTACAAGGCCAAAGCCACTTGAGCGGGATACAACATAAGCTAACCCTTTATAATAAATAACTGTGTTAGCTCTGCGTTCATTAAAGATATTCATACCCCCATCAGTATTTTCTAAATCAGGGTCAGTAACATCTGAAACAAATACTTTGCTGGAGTAAGCAGGCGTTCCAATTATATCTTGATTTAAAAGTATTTTCACCAACGTATCTGCATCACCGTTATGATCGAGATCCGCTTTTCCCCAGAAAAGATTAAAAGGGACGTGATCTTTTTCGTATGCCAGTAATGACTCGGGGATTTTCTTGAAATATTTGGGCAAATCTTCCCGCGCAAAAGGATGCCATGTGACATGCTTAAATTTTTTGTACTTCTTAGAAAAAAACAATTGCGTATCAGCAGTATGTTGCGGATCAGTTTTATAAATATGCCTATTTTCCGGTTCTTTCAGAACAGCGTAGAGGTCACGACACAACGCAAACTGTCTGCCTTCTGTTAAAGATAGTGGTGGCAGTGACCGAATGTAATCATCAGGATCAACGTCTTTTGAGAACCTAGGAAACGGTTTAGGTGCAACCTTCTCCCCCGCCCAACCATTTTGTGCAGCCAGACATAAAATCATCAGGGCGATAACAAGGTAAACACGCATCAGGGGAACTTTCGGCAATAAGATAGTGGGAATAACCGTATACCTTTTCTGCTTTTACGCAACCTTTTTGTGTGGAAATGGGCGGTTGTCATTGGCATTACCCGCATTGACGACAAAATCATCAAAAGTATAGGGTTGAATACCGCCGGTGCTGCTGCTCTGAATACCCAGGAAATGGCGAGCGACATCTTCGCCAAGGCCATTACGGACTAATCCATCCACCACACTCGCGTTCCAGGCATAACCGACCGATGTGGTGGCGAGTGATCCAATACCAATGCTGGATAATACACTGTTCGTGCCCATCGCTTTCATCAGCGACTTTGACAACTGCGCCCCACCGATGCTCAGCGCTGTGCTCACAAACGCATTGGGCAGGCGCAATGCCAGTGCCGTTGCATCCAATGCTCTACCACCATTAAACGCTACATCCAGCCGGTTTGCCGCAAAAGCCCCCACTGTCTTGCCCACTGCGCCATAGAGCAGTCCTTGCGGTTTTCACAGCCGAGCGGTATACTCAATAAGGTTTAGGCCTGAATCTGTGCCCAAAGCCAGTTTGCATAAGCAACCAGCCACTTTGCGTATTCCAACACCAGCACTTTAAATGTGGGCCAGGCGCGCCAGCGTTCATGCAGTTGCACATCCGGATTTTTAATAGGATGCGCAATAATCTGCAGGGTCGGCAGGTATTGGCGAAACTCAAGTAAACTGCGGCGCATGTGATAGTCCGCTGTGACCAGCCTGATAGATTTCAGGCCTGCATCTTGCGCCCACTTGGCGGTTTGCGCTGCATTATCGCGGGTATCCAGGGCAAGATGCTCCAGAATCACACAGCATCTGACCAGCACGGGCGACAGAACTGTACTGCCTTTAAACAACATTGCCTTATCAACTTCCGGGTGCACGCCAGATATATATAGTATTGGTGCCAGTCCTTGTGCCAGCAGGCTTTCCCCTTCTTTAATCCGGCCACTGCCACCAGTTAGGACAACAATAGCATCAGTGTGCTGATCCGCATCAGCAGGTTCCGGAATGGTATAGACAAACCACAGGTACCCACTAACAAAAGCCAGTGCCAGCAGGGCAATCAACATAGAGCATAGACGCATCATAAGATTTTCAGTGCCAATACATCCTGCACTGCCTTATATAATGTGTCATAAATGCGAACAGTCTGGCGTTGTGGTTCGCTTAAGCTGGATACTGTCTGCCTGCCTTTGCCTGTTCGCACCAGTATCGCCTGACATCCTGCAGCTTGTGCCGCTTCAAGATCGCGTAAAGCATCGCCAATCATGACTGTTTGTGCGGGCGATGCATGAAAATCCTGCATGGCTTCCAGTAACATACCGGGCGCAGGCTTGCGATATTGGGGATTTTCCACATCGGGGCAGTAGTAAATCTGCTGAATTTCAGCCCCTTCCGCCCACAACAGATATTGTAAATGCTGGTGGATTTCCTCCAGATCGTCTTCGGTAATAATACCTTTGCCAACACAGGCCTGGTTGGTTGCTATCACTACGGGAATACCGGTTGCATTCAGCAACCGAATGGCTTTTGCACTGCCAGTAATCAGTTCCAGTTCATCCAAGCTTTTCACATAATCCGGTCGATCAACGTTCACCACACCATCACGATCCAGGATAACCAGTTTTATACTCATCCCTGTCGTTTTAAGCTATAACGGATCGTCTGTCGACTGACAAACAACGCTACCCAGGTCAGCGCAATAACCATAGAGATTACCATTAACCCGCTTTGCCCGCCAAAACCAAGGCGTAATGGTGCAAGATTTTCCGGTGTCGCCAGAAATTTTAAGCATAACCAGGAAACAACAACCAATAGCACAATGGCAATAAACCAGGCTTTGATCAGCAAACGGAGAAAAGCCTGTTGAAAAGCCATAGTAACAAAATCATCGCTTGCGCCAATGTTGACCAGTATTTCAATAACATTTCTGTTCATATAGTAATACATCCGCGCCACCACGGCAAATGCGCCGCATAACACGCACAACAGCAGTACAATAACCCCACCAAAAGACAGCAAGCTGGCATTTAGTGCTGCAATCGCCGAGGCGCGCGCACTGGCGTAGGTTTCCAGGCTGGCCTCAGGCAATACTGTTTGCAGATGCTGCATAAATTTTTCAGGGTCTTTGGGTGCATCCGGCGTGAAAATCACATCCACCATGCCTGGCAATCCAATACTTTCAATACCACTGACATCCAGCCATGGTTTCAGCAAATTTTGAATGGTACCCTGTGACACAATGTTAACAGCAATGACATTCGGTTGTTTCTGCAGCCATTCCTGCAGGGCATCCGCCTGCTCAGGGTGCTGCAAGGCATCAAATTGGATTGTCCAGGTATTGGCAATATCTTCCTGCCAGCGATCAATCCCCACGGCCATGACAATCAGATAACTGGCAATTCCCTGGGTAAATAACAGCAGCAAACCCATGAGCAAGGGAAGCCAACGCCCCAGCATTGGTTCATGATGCCGCAAGATGGGAATATTGACAGATTGATTAGGACGATCAGGCAGCATCGGCAAGCGGCGGCTGTTCGTAAATACGCCCATGATGCAAATGCAGTTGCGGGTGTGGAAATTGATCCACCAGGCTCTGGTTGTGCGTTACCATTAAGGTAGTAGTGCCCAGTCGGTTCAATTCGTCAAACAGATACATCAGGCGCACCGCCATGGCATCATCCACACTGCCGGTTGGCTCATCAGCGAGCAATAACTTTGGTTTGTTAATAACGGCGCAGGCAATAGCGAGCCGCTGCTTCTCACCCCCGGAGAAAGTGGGCGGCAGTGCTTGCATCTTATTGCCAAGTCCCACCCAGTCGAGCAATTCCGAGACATCCCGGCGGATTTTCGGCTGGTTGCGTCCCGCAACCATCAGACGCAGTGCCACGTTATCAAAAGCACTCAAGTGATCAATCAGGCGAAAGTCCTGATAGACTACACCAATTTTCTGGCGCATTGCCTGAATCTGCAGGCGATCCATATGCCGCAGGGGTTCCCCAAACAGTGTAATACTGCCACTTTCCGGCATCAGAGCGCGGTAAGCCAGCTTGATCAATGTGGATTTACCAGAACCACTGGCACCACGAATATAATGAAAGCTGCCTTGACGGATGCTGAAGCTGACGTTACGCAGGATTTGCGCCGTATCAAAGGTCATGGATACGTTGTCAAAGCGCAGCATTACCGGCGACATAAGGCTCCCTTTCGCATCATGGTACCAACTCCTGATTTCTATAGCGACTATATGCGCAGCCTGTCACCACAGCAACGCCGGTTTCTGCCGACATATATGCCACATGTGGCCGATTTTGCCAGCAATGACTACCTGAATTTACGCAATCACCCGGATTTAATTGCCGCTGCTGTTGCCGCAACACAGCAGTTCGGCGCTGGCAGTGGCGCATCACGGCTGCTGGGCGGCAACTATCCCCTGTATGCACAGGCTGAACAAAAACTTGCGGCGTTAAAAGGCTATGACGCATCCTTAATTTTAAACAGTGGCTTTCAGGCCAATGCCACCGTTATTCCTGCCCTGTTATCACTGGATGTGCTGAAAAAAACACCGCTGGTACTTATTGACCGGCTGGCGCACGCCAGCATGTACCACGCGCTGCGCAGGCTGGACGCAACGGTAAAACGTTTTCATCACAACGATATGAATCATCTGGAGACGCTGTTGCAACACTGTCGACAGCATGAACAACACGCCATGGTCATCACTGAAAGTATATTCAGTATGGATGGTGACAGCCCGGATTTTCAGGCACTCCGCACACTGAAGGATCAATACGGCTTTCTGCTGTATATGGATGAAGCCCACGCCACAGGCGTCTATGGCCACAATGGGATGGGCTGCATGGTTGATTATCCCGGCCTTGCAGATGTGGTGATGGGTACGTTTGGCAAAGCCCTGGGATGTTTTGGGGCATACATTGCAGCCAATACCGGTATAATTGACTATCTCATCAACCGCTGTGCCGGGTTGATATATACGACAGCCTTACCTCCGAGCATTCTGGGGTCTATTCATGCAGCTTTAGATATAGTACCTGGACTTGCGGACACGCGCCGCAGGCTGCTCGCTGATGTGGCATGGTTTCGTAAACAACTTGGCTTAACAAAAGGTGCTCAGATTATTCCGCATATCATCGGCGATACACAGGTGACGATGAACAAAGCGGCGCAACTGCTGGATGCCGGTTTTTACGTTCCCGCCATTCGCCCCCCTACCGTGCCACCAGGCACGGCGCGGTTGCGCATTTCCATTAATGCTGCACATGATAAAGCTATGCTGCAAAATCTGCTGGCGGCATTAAATGCGTAGTATTGCCCGGTCTTTCAGCAAAGCGGCAGATCGCTATAACCTTTATGCAACGCTGCAGAACACCTGTGCACATGATATGATAAGCGCGTGCCATAAACTGAAAATCAGACCAAGGCGTATTCTTGATCTTGGGGCGGGCACGGGAATTCTGACGCGATTATTGCAAGAACAGTTTCCACAGGCAGACATCCTGGCCGTTGACCTGAGTTACCAGATGCTACTCGCGCATCAGCATGGCCACCGTGTACTTGCAGATGCCGCACATCTACCCATTATCAAAAACAGCATGGATCTGATTACCGCAAATCTATGCTGGCAATGGCTGCAAAGTCCTGTGGAAGCACTGTTAAAAACACAACAATATCTGCAAACAGGTGGATATCTGGTGATTAATACCCTGCTGGATGGCAGCTTGCGTACTTGGCACGAACGCTTGCAAGAGCATGGTTTTGGAGAGTTTCAACGCCAGTACCTGCCGCTGGAAGACTGGCAATGCCTTTCACAGGCTATCCTCATACAAAAAACCTACAGCTATCAGTTTTCCACTACGGCAGATTTCCTGCAGCAAATGCACGCCCTGGGAGCAACCGCCCATACCCGGCAGATGCCTGTAAGCGGCATGCGTCGTCTGTTGAATGACAGCAGGCCGCTGGCTATTGATTATCATGTGTTGACGGTAACCATGAGGGGATCATGCGATACTTTATAACTGGTACAGATACAAATGTAGGCAAAACAGTCATTGCGGCTGCGCTGACCTTGAAACTGCAGGCAACATACTGGAAACCCATACAGACTGGTCTGGATAGCGACACCAGGACGGTACAGCAGTTAACAGAGCTTAATGATCAACATTTTATGTCACCGGCATATCATTTTTCCGAACCCGTATCGCCTGATGCAGCAGCAGATCTGGAGAATCAGGTTATTGATCTGCATACGATACCGATACCAACGACATCTCCCCTGATCGTTGAAGGTGCAGGTGGTGTGTACGTACCGCTGAACGCACAACATACCATGTTGAACCTTATGCAACGTCTGAACCTGCCGGTGATTGTGGTGGCACGAACGACACTGGGGACAATTAACCATACGTTACTGACCCTCAATGTATTGAAACAGCATGGTTTGACGGTTGCTGGTTTAATATTGAACGGGGAGCCGCATCCCCGCACCCGCGCCAGCATCATACAGCACAGTGGTGTTGATGTGCTCGCTGATATACCCATATTACCTGATATGAATCCGCAAACCTTAAAAACGTTACTACCGCGCATCCATGTCTGACACGCAACATATCTGGCACCCGTTTACGCAGGCAGCTACCGCAACAGCCCCTTTAAAAATTATCCGGGGTCAGGGGGCGTATGTCTATGATGCAGCAGGAAAAGCTTACCTGGATGTGATTTCATCCTGGTGGGTAAATCTGTTCGGGCATGCGCAACCCGATATTGCTGCGGCTATTGCCAGGCAAGCGCAGACGCTGGAGCATATCATCTTTGCCGGTTTTACCCATGAACCAGCCATTGAACTGGCAGGCCGTCTGATTGCTCTGCTGCAATCCCCGTTCAACCGCGTTTTTTATACCGATAACGGTTCAACCGCGGTGGAAGTCGCCCTTAAAATGGCGCTGCAATACTGGC
>JANMDF010000268.1:0-10498 GCA_031376145.1 Alphaproteobacteria bacterium | reverse complement strand
TGTGCAAAAGCCCCCCCCCTGTCATCCTGAACGAAGTGAAGGATCTTTTTGTAATTATTGAGATGCTTCGCGGAGCCTGTCCCGTACTTGATACGGGGCTCAGCATGACACTGCCCCCTTTTGCAGCACTTTTTATATATTGACTGCACAAGGCCAGGCTTTACGCCTTTTTAACCTTACTTTGCTTTACTGGGTGCTCAAAATAATAACAGAGCGATCCGTAAACGATGAAAGCCATTGTTGGTATTCTGATTGTCATAGGCTGCACCATGGGCGGCTATGGGGCGCATGGTGGGCATTTTGGCGTGCTCTGGCAGCCATTTGAAGTCCTTATTATTGTTGGGTCTGCCGTCGGTGCGTTTGTCATTGGCAATCCGCCCCGGGTCTTGAAACGCACTGGCAAAGCACTGGGCTGCGCGTTTAAAGGCGCAAAATATAAAAAACCGCACTATCTGGAGCTGCTGACCCTGCAATATCAGGTTTTTAAGCTGATTAAATCCAAGGGTATTCTGGCCATTGAGTCCCACATTGAAAATCCGCATGACAGCAGTCTGTTTCAGGAATTTCCAAAATTTCACCACGATCACCATGCTGTTGAATTTTTATGCGATTACATGCGCATGATTTCCATGGGCAGTGACGACCCGAATGTGATGGAAGACATCATGAATGCGGAACTTGAACAGCATCATCATGAAGATCATGAGCTGTCTTCCGCTATTCAGGGTATGGCAGACGGGATGCCGGCACTGGGGATTGTCGCCGCCGTTCTGGGGGTGATTCATACCATGGGCTCCATTACCGAACCGCCGGAAGTACTGGGGCATTTGATTGGTGCGGCACTGGTAGGAACATTTCTGGGGGTGTGGATTTCCTATGGCTATCTCGCACCACTGGCAACCGCAATTGGTGGCGTGAAGAGTTCTGAAAGCCGGTATTATGAATGCATCAAAATTGGGATATTAGCCTATTTGCGGGGGTCGGCTCCGGCTGTTGCAGTGGAATTCGCCCGCAAAGCGTTATCTTCAGACCAGCGCCCAACCTTCAGTGAGCTGGAGGCGGCCATTGAAAAACTACCGCCGGTAAAATAACCAGTTAGTGATATGGCAGTCAACGAACGCCCGATTATCATCAAAAAAGTGATCAAAAAAGGTGGCCATGGCCACCATGGCGGTGCCTGGAAAGTGGCTTATGCCGACTTTGTGACGGCGATGATGGCCTTCTTTCTGCTGTTGTGGCTGTTAAACTCGACGACAGAAGAACAACGCCAGGGCATTTCCAATTACTTTTCTCCCAGCAGTGTGTCGGACTCCACCAGCGGGGCGGGTGGGATTCTGGGCGGTATGGCTCTGTCAAAAATCAACGCAATGCAGAGTAACGCAGCGCCGCTGCTGGCACCAACGAAAACCCAGGAGGGTGTGGAAACCAAAGAAGCGGTGGAAGAAGCCGAAACCAGAGGTTCCAAGCATGATGGCGAAGGGCAGGATAATCAGAAACTGAACGATCCCATGCACGATGAAAATGAAGAAGCCCTGGAGGAAGTGCGTGCGCAGGAAAAAGCCAGTTTTGAAAAAGTCGAGCAGAAAATAAAACAGATGTTGCGGGAATCGCCGCAAATGGCGATGCTGGCGCAGAATCTGATGATGGAAATGACCGACGAAGGGTTGCGCATCCAGATTGTTGATCAGGATAAAAAACCGATGTTTGCTTCCGGCCAGGTGGAACCACTGGCACACACCAGGCTTTTACTGGAAAAAGTGGCGGGGATGATCAAAACCCTGCCCAATGATATTGCCATTGCCGGGCATACGGATGCCAAACCTTACGGCAGCAGTGGTTACAGCAACTGGGATTTGTCAGCCGATCGTGCCAATGCCAGCCGCCGCGTACTTAGCGAAGTGGGGGTGCCTGAAAGCCGTATTGCCTCGGTCACCGGCAAGGCATCGCGTGATCCGCTGATTAAGGATGACCCACTGGCTACCAGCAACCGGCGAGTAAGCATTACTTTGCTGTACACCGACTTGGCTACATTGATTAAAGAGCGGGAAAAGCCGATTACGCCGATCCGCACCGGGGTGTTTAAGGATTAAGACGCCTGGTAAAATCCATACGGTCGTGCAGGATATAGTTTGCTGCAACGATACATGAACGCCGCGCATCTCGTCTGAACAACTCTGGACCCCAGCCTGCGCTGGGGATTCGAGCGGCGTTGCAGCATCTTCTTGCTAATCCCCAGCGAAGGCTGGGGTCCATCGTCCCGCAGTGTAGAACGTGGTATAGTTTTAAAATATGGGTGGCTGACCCTGGTCTACTCATGGCATGGCCTCTTGGCTCTGCTCATGTGGTGTGGTTGGTTAGTCGCTTTGTTCTTTCTATGGTTGTTGATTGGTGCTCTGTGGGTCGCCATTACGGCGATCCTGGAGTGTATTGTGTCACCCCTGACCGGTAATTGATAATCACCCAGCCCTGCCCCTCGGCAGGCTGGGTGATTTTTTATGTCAGTAATGCTTCCAACTCCGCCCACTCGCGTTTCGTCATGCCGCTTTGCTCAAACGTTACGGTTTCTCCCGCCAGTTTGCGGCGGATCACCTGCCAGGCACTGGCAGATAGTTGCACACTACCCAGGCGATATTCCTTAAACGCGGCAAAGGCGGTCGGCACCCATTTCTCCACCGTGGACAACATCACATTGGCATAGGCCTGAATCTCTGCCTGGGCATGGGCATCGGCGCGCAGGCGCAGAAAATGAAACAGGTTGTGCAGGTCAATTTTCCAATACCACTGGGTATAATAATTAAGCGTCAGATTCATGCGCGCCAGTTCGCGTGCCAAGCCGGAACGGTTGGGATCCAGAATCTCACCGGCCTGATTCTCATTCAGCATTTCCTGATAATGGTCATACACCTGCTCACTGTCGGTTTTCAGCAGGTGCAGTACATGCGCAGCCTGGTCGGGGCTTAAGGTTTCGGCGCGTCCCTGGCGGTTACTAGCCGACTGTACGCCCAGTTGATCTGCCGGTGGCAGGTAAAATTCCTTGTCCAGCACCGAATATCTGGCGGAATATTCATTCACATTGGCAGTACGGTGGCGAATCCACTGGCGGGCAATGAAAATGGGCAGTTTGATATGGTATTTGATTTCGCACATCTCAAATGGCGTGGAATGCCAGTGCCGCATGAGATAGTTAATCAGGCCAGCATCCTGCTGCACCTGTTTGGTGCCAGTGCCATAGGAAACGCGGGCAGCCTGAACAATAGCACTGTCATCCCCCATGTAATCGACAACGCGCACAAAACCGTGATCCAGCACCGGCAATGCCTGGTATAAAATCGCCTCAATGGCGGGCACGGTGGCACGGCGAGTAGTGTGCTGGTGTTGACGCACCGCGTCAATTTCTGCCTGAAGATGGGCGTTCAGCATGTTTTCCTCTTGTTTTGCATGGTTCAACCCACTAGCATTCCGTTTCAGAAATGGCAACCAAGGATCCTTTACGATGCGCATATCCGCTTTTGCACTGATTACCCTGCTGCTGGCACAGCCGGTCATGGCGGAAACCGTTGGTACGGTTAACGGCGTGCCGATCACTTCGGAAATGTTACAAGGGTACATAAAGCAGCTGCCACCGTATGTGCGTTCGCAGCCGGAATTGCTGGAGCAGGCGATTACCGAACAGGCAGTGAATGACACGCTGGTTCTACAGGCCGCAAAAAAGGCCGGGGTAGAGACCTCTCCCAAGTATATCGCCAAACTCGCGGCATTGAAGGCCGAACTGGCGCGTGAAATCTATGTGCGGGAACAGATTGAAAAAAATCTTACCGAGGATCGGTTACGTGCAGCGTATGCAGAGCAATACAAAGCTGGTGTTGAAGAGGTAAAAGCCCGTCATATCCTGGTGCCGGATGAGGCCACGGCAAAAGAGGTTGTTGCCAAGCTGGACAAGGGCGGAAAATTTGCAGATCTGGCCATACAGTATTCCAAGGATGGCAGTGGCCCAAACGGCGGAGATCTAGGCTATTTCACCCGGGATGCCATGGTCAAACCCTTTGCCGATGCCGCCTTTGCCCTGAAAAAAGGCGAATATACGAAAACACCGGTAAAAAGCCAGTTTGGCTATCATATCATTCTGCTGGAAGACCGTCGGCGAAAAGAGGCTCCCAAATTTGAAGAGGTGAAAAGCGAGTTGCGTCAAAAACTGGCGGTAGGCCAGATTCAGGCACTGCTGGAGGGTTTACGCAAAAACGCCAGCATCAACATTGACAAGAACAAAGTCAAAGCCCTGAAGATTGACTGATGCTGTCTAAACGCGCTCCTC
This sequence comes from Alphaproteobacteria bacterium, assembly GCA_031376145.1. Taxonomy (GTDB): domain Bacteria; phylum Pseudomonadota; class Alphaproteobacteria; order JAJTHO01; family CANGXP01; genus JANMDF01. The sequence goes on along the minus strand of JANMDF010000268.1, from coordinate 6,186 downwards.
TTGCCCCCGAAACGCTTCCAGATATGCCCCCCATAGCGGGGGTTCTGCTGGCAACATATAATTGCGGCATTAAGTATAAAGACCGTCCCGATACGCTGCTGGCCACTTTTCCAGAGGGGGCGAGTGTGGCAGGGGTGTTTACTGTCTCCACCACAGCATCGGCGGCAGTGCACTGGTGCCGCAAGGCATTGGCGAGCAGCCAGCCGGCACGGGCGGTGATTGTCAATGCGGGCAATTCAAACGCTTACACCGGCAAGCCTGGCGAGGCCGCTGTAGCCAGCCTGATAGCGGCAACAGCCAGTGCCGTACAGTGTGCGCCGGAACAGGTCTATCAGTGCTCCACCGGCGTCATCGGGGTGGTGCTGCCAGCCGAGAAAATTGCCACACAACTGCCGATGTTGACCGCTGGTCTGGCAGCTGGTGGCTGGGAAGCGGCCACACAGGCGATTTCCACTACCGATACCTTTCTAAAGCTGGCCACCCGCCAGGTGCAAATTGCTGGAAAAACAGTGACCATCAATGGCTTTGCCAAAGGTTCCGGGATGATTCAGCCCAACATGGCCACCATGCTGGGCTATATTTTTACCGATGCCAGCATTGCACAGCCGCTGTTGCAAAAGATGCTGCATCAGGCCTGTTTTCAGAGTTTTAACGCGATTACCGTTGATAGCGATACGTCCACCAGCGATAGCCTGCTGCTGTTTGCCACCAACAAAAGTGCAGCGATCACGACACCACAGGAGCAGGCAGTTTTTCAGGCAGCCCTGAATGACCTGTGCCGTGATCTTGCCATTCAGATTGTCAAGGATGGTGAGGGCGCGGAAAAACTGGTGACCATCACGGTGACGGGTGCGCTCAGTGATGTATCAGCCAAAACCATAGCACTCGCCATTGCCAATTCTCCACTGGTGAAAACAGCGGTGGCTGGTGAAGATGCCAACTGGGGGCGGATTGTGGCTGCGGTTGGTAAGTCAGCAGAGCCGGTGGACGTACAACGCATGACCATTCATATTGGTGGCGTTGCTGTCGCGGCAAACGGGGGGTCAGTACCGGGCTATGACGAAACGCCGGTGGCGGCACACCTGAAAACCCGTGACATTCATTTCGATATTGATGTGGGGGTTGGTGCGGGTAACGCACAGGTCTGGACATGCGATTTAACCCACCGGTACATTGAAATTAATGCCGATTACCGCTCATAAACCCCTGGTGCTGGTGGCGGCGGCGATACTGCTGGATGATCAGCATCGCCTGCTGTTAAACCAGCGGCCACCACATAAAAGCTGGGCTGGATACTGGGAGTTTCCAGGCGGCAAGCTGGAGGCGGGCGAAAGCCCGGAACAGGCACTGATGCGGGAATTGCAGGAAGAACTGGGCATCGAGGTGGTGGCCAGCGATTTGCAACCATTTCAGTTTGTCTCCCACGCCTATGACGATTTTCATCTATTGATGCCGCTCTATACCTGTCACCAATGGCAGGGCAGTATTGTGGCACGCGAAGACCAGCCGATTGCCTGGGTGGATGTTGAAAAACTGCTGCACTTGAAACTGTTGCCAGCGGATCAGGCTTTACTTCCTGATCTGTTGGCCTATGTTGCCGCTCATGTTGCTTGATAAAACAGTACTTAAAGATACCCAGTTTAAAGAGGCTCTGGCCAGCTTTGCTTCCGGCGTCACGGTGGTGACCATGCCGAATACCGATACGGGCGGCTGGCACGGCATTACCGTCAGTTCGTTTGCGTCGGTATCCATGCAGCCGCCGCTCATTGCCTTTTATATCGATCATGCGGCCAGCAGCCTGCCACTATTAAAAGCATCCAAACGCTTTGCGGTGAGCATTCTCAGTGCTGGGCAGCAGGATATTTCCAACTGGTTTGCCAGTTCAAAAAATTCTCGGTCAAAAAATCCATGGCCAACGCAGTTTCCTATAATGGAACAGCACGGCCTACCCATCGTAGCTGGCGCCTGTGCGCACCTGATCTGCGATCTTTATCACACGATGACGCTGGGTGATCATGATCTTTTTGTTGGTCAGGTGCTGGCGGCTGGTGCAGAACAAGGGCTGGAACCGCTGCTGTATCATCAGCGCGGGTATAGAAAACTGGAAACACCATCATGACGCAACTTAAACAATATCCCTCCGCCGAAGCCGTTGTGGCCGACTTGCGACCGGAAATGCCGGTGCAGTGCTGGCAACCGGCAGCGACCCAGGCAGCAGTACGCGAGTTTCTGGATTATTTTCCAGGCACCACCATGTATGCGGTAAAATCCAACCCGCATCCGTGGTTGCTGAAACAGCTGTACCAGGCAGGGATTCGCCATTTTGATACCGCCAGCCTGAATGAAATTAAACTCATTAGCGGCATGTTTCCCGATGCGCATTGCTATTTCATGCATCCGGTGAAGGCACGTTCAGCGATTCGTGAGGCTTTTCATGATTACGGCGTGCGGGATTTCGTCGTCGATCACATGGATGAGTGGCACAAGCTGCAACAGGAAATCGATGTGGCGGCGATCACAACCTATGTCCGCATTGCGCCACCATCGACCACGGCAGTGTTTGATTTTTCCAAGAAATTTGGCTGTGATATTGATGATGCAGCAGCGTTGCTGAAGGAAATCGCAGCAGCAGGCAGTAAGCCCGCCGTCAGTTTTCATATTGGTTCGCAATGCCTCACCCCCAATACCTTCAGCCGTACGTTGATTACGGTGAGCAAGGCCGTGCAACAGTCCGGCATCAAACTGATAGCCCTGGACGTGGGCGGTGGTTTTCCAGCCCCGTACCGTGATATTGTCATGCTGCCCATGCGGGAATTTTTTGCCGCCATCACCCAGGGGATAAAGGATGCTGGCATCCCCCAGGATATACCGTTGTTATGTGAGCCTGGGCGTGCCCTGTCGGCGCATGCCATGTCGGTAATTGTGCAGGTGCAACTGCGTAAAAACAATGTGATTTATATTAATGACGGGATGTACACCAATTTTGCCGAAGTGGTCTTAGGTAAATTTTCCGTGCCGCCGCGCCTGGTGCGCCTTGATGGTGCGGCGTCCAACAACAATATTGACTATATTGTTTATGGCCCCACCTGTGATTCGGTGGATGTACTGCCGATCATGTTTCGCCTGCCCCAGGATTTACGCGAAGGTGACTGGATTGAAGTAGGTCTGCTGGGAGCCTACAGCCTGGCGGCATCCACCACCTTTAACGGCTTTCATTCCGACGTCTTTGTGGAGATCAACGCCGCTGCTTCCAGCGCGGCATAGGTAATAATCGCGTCCGCACCGGCGCGTTTAAAACACAGCAGGCTTTCCAGCAGGGTTTGATCATAATTGAGCGCACCGGCTGCGGCTGCAAATTGCAGCATCGCGTATTCGCCGCTCACCTGATAGGCCATGGTGGGCAGGCCAAACTGCTGTTTCACCTGCCACAGCATGTCCAGATAGGGCATACCAGGCTTGACGATGAGCATATCCGCCCCCTCGGCCACATCCTGCGCCACATCGCGCAGCAACTGCTGGCGGTTGGCGGGATCAGCCTGATAGGTCTTTTTATCTCCCTTCAGGCGGCCTTGATTGGCCAGCGCATCGCGGAAAGGGCCATAAAAACTGGAGGCATACTTGGCGGCATAACTCATGATTGCCACCTGTGGAAAGCCAGCAGCATCCAGTGCTGTACGAATGGCAGCAACACGCCCATCCATCATATCGCTGGGCGCCACAACATCCGCACCGGCCTGTGCAAGAATAACAGCCTGTTGGAACAGCACGGCCAGTGTCGCATCATTATCCACATCACCGGTAACATTCAACAACCCATCATGGGCATGGCTGGTATAGGGATCGAGTGCAACATCACAGATGATGCCCACGCCAGGAACGGCTTTTTTTATGGCACGTACAGTCTGGCAGATCAGATTGTCAGGATTGACAGCCTCTATACCATCCGGAGATTTCAAGGCGGCGTCAATGACTGGAAACAGCAAAATGCCGGGAATACCCGCGGCTTTTGCCTTTCTGGCCATAGTAACAGCATCGGCGATGGGGTGACGGTGTACGCCTGGCAATGTCTGGATGGGGGATGCCTGTTGCTGGTCTGTGACAAAAATGGGCAGCAGCAGGTCAGCAACACTCAGGTGATATTCGGCCACCAGATCACGCATCCATTGGGATTGCTTGAGTCGGCGCAGGCGCAGGTGGGGGAATGGAGCGGTGAGCATTAAAATTCCATCTTGTCATTCCGACGCACAATAGGCATTGCAATGTTTGGTGGCAACCTGTAATAAATCTGTAATCATTGCGAATGCGGTTTTTTTTTCGTTAAAACTTGCCGGAAAAAGTTGCTCCGTAAATGTAAATGATTTAAATGACTTTTAATAAACACATGTTATATCATTTTGCAATAAGCCGCAAAAATATAAGGAACATCCTGTGAAGCAGACATACTTAGAATCCTTTCGCATCCTGGAACGCGTGCACCGCCAGTTCCTTGAAGTGGTGAAGACCGAGCTTGACCGCCTGAATATTCAGGACATCAACAACGTACAGAGTCTGATTCTGTTCAACATCTCTGAAGATGAACTGACGGTGGGCGAATTGACCAATCGTGGGTATTATCTGGGATCAAACGTTTCATACAACGTGCGGAAGATGGTGGAAAACGGCTACTTAACCCAGCATCGTTCTACCCATGACCGCCGCTCCATTCGGGTTAAACTCTCTGATAAAGGGTTAAGCCTGTGTAATCACATGAGCGAATTCTTTGAGCGTCATGCCAAAGCCCTGGCGGAAAGCCCGATTACCGAAGACGAACTGAAAACCACATCAGAAGCCATGCGCAAGCTGGAACGCTTCTGGGGTAATATCATTACCTACAGCACATTTGGCGAATTCTAAGGCCATGCCCCCACCTGTGGAGCTTCTCATTGAGATGCGGCAGGTGGGGATGTCTTATAAAGTAACAGCAGTTGACGCTGTAACCGGCGATGAGGTGAGTTTTATCGCGCCGCTTTCTGCAACGGAAAGCATGATCAAAAAGCTGGCTGCGGATAAGATGCGGTACGTAGCAGCAAAATCTACCAGCGTACGTCCTGTACAGCATACCGATTCTGATATCATCGTGTGAACGCATTCAGGCTTGTCAACGCCCGGTGCGGGCGTTAAGACTGTCTGGGTAATAAAATAACTGTTCATCCATCAGGAAACGTATATGGCCGCGTCCAAGAACAAACACCCTGCGAAAAAAACTACCGTCAGCAACGAAACGTTGCTGCATTACTATCGTGAAATGCTGCTGATCCGCCGCTTTGAAGAAAAAGCGGGGCAGTTGTATGGCATGGGTAAAATTGGCGGATTCTGCCACCTGTATATTGGTCAGGAAGCGGTGGTTGTGGGCATGCAGGCGGCGTTAACGCCTGCTGATTCTGTCCTCACCAGCTATCGCGATCATGGCCACATGCTGGCCTGTGGTATGGATGCCAAAGGCGTAATGGCCGAATTGACGGGGCGCATTGGTGGTTATTCACGTGGCAAGGGTGGTTCGATGCATATGTTCAGCCGTGAGAAAAATTTCTACGGTGGACATGGGATTGTTGGTGCGCAGGTGCCTATCGGCACGGGGATTGGCTTCAGCTATAAATACCGTGGGCAGAATAATCTGTGTGTCACCTATCTGGGGGATGGTGCGGTAAACCAGGGGCAGGTGTATGAATCCTTCAATATGGCCAGCCTTTGGAAATTACCGGTTATTTATGTGATTGAAAATAACCAGTATGGCATGGGCACCAGTGTGCAGCGTGCGTCGGCCACCACTGAACTGTACAAACGTGGCGAGGGCTTCGGCATTCCAGGCCAACCCGTAGACGGCATGGATATTTTTGCCGTAGCCGAAGCAGCCAGGGCAGCGGTTGATTATGTCAAAAGCGGCAACGGCCCCATTATTCTAGAAATGAAAACATACCGTTATCGCGGCCACTCCATGTCTGATCCGGCGAAATACCGCAGTAAGGAAGAAGTTGAGGCCATGCGCACCCAGCATGATCCGATTGTCAACCTGAAGGCACTGATGCTGGAACAAGGCGTCAATGAAGAGGCGATTAAGACCGTAGAAAAAGAGATTAAAGAGATCGTTACATCAGCGGCAGATTTTGCCCTTGATAGCCCCGAGCCGGATGCGTCTGAACTGTGGAC
>JANMDF010000244.1:0-2417 GCA_031376145.1 Alphaproteobacteria bacterium | reverse complement strand
CTCTATCAAACCCTGTCAGAAAATGCCGACAGCCTGAAATTCATTGCGGATCACTGCAAGGCTAATGCCGAGCAACATGGTTCACAGCAACCTGTAAAACCTCAACCTGCCAAAGACCCTGTATTGGAACAGGCAAAGGCTATGAACAACGTCTTTAACCGCGAAATAGGTTCCAAACCTGATTTGCAGAATCGCACAGATTTAAAAGAGTTTCATACCGCACGACACACGATGAAGCAGGCAATGGCTAACGTCCCGCCAGATTCAAAACAGGTTACGCAAGCCATGCTGGGTGTGATGCAGGCACTGGATAAAGACGCCATCAAAACAGACCCTCGCATGGCCACGCTGGTCAGTGTGGCTGGCGCAGCGGCTGAAAATCTGGGTAACATTAGTACCGTCAGTCCTGCTGTCCGGCAGACTGCCCAGCAGTATGCGGAAACATTGTTTCCAGAAAAACCCGCACAGACACCGCCACCAGCCAACGATCCCGTGATGGCTGCCGCCAAACGCCTGGACGCTGCCAAGATTAACCGTTCAGATGCACTTGATGCAAGCAATGTGCATGACATTCATAGTTTTGCTTTAAGTGAAAATACATACCTATCGGAAGCAGTGCAACCTAGCCTGTCTGGTAATGCTGATTATACCGCCGCCACCGCACTGGAAATTGATTATCAACGCAGCACAAACCGCAACCTTACGGATCAGCAGAAAGCCGACTTCAATACCATTGAACAACACCTGGAAAGACAGGCGGCTGCCAATGGCGGCGATACCTTGGCCAAGCGGAAGGCTATACATGCCAGTACTACATGCGGTGCCTACATCGATACCATACGGGATGACAATAACGATACCCATGGCAATAATCTATTCGATCTGAGCGATAAAATCACTACTGGTTCGTTTCAAGGCCGCAACCAGCAGGATGTTGACTTGGCCGGCGAGAGCCTGCACCGCCTGCGCACCGACATTCTAAATAACCCCGAATGCGATGATAAATTGAGAATGATGGCCAAACAATCCGAGCAGATGATCGTGCGGGAATGTCAGCAGCAGGGGTGCGCCAAAGATCTGAATACCGCCATTGAACGCGCCCAGAACGTTGATCGTGCCGAAAACCTTGCAGACACTCCTTACGCCTCACCGGCCATGCGCGCCGCACCAGACTTGTTGCGTGCCACCGCTAATGATACCACTGTTAATCTCAACAAACACATGCCTGATACTGTAGCGTTTATTAACGAAGCGCGCATGAGTACTGATCCAGAAGCAGGCAAGGTTGCCAATTTTCTGGAAAAAACCTATGGTAATGCTGGCATGGGTGATGCCTTGCAGGCAAAACTAACGCAGGCAAATAATAACGCCATGGGGCAACACCAGGCACGCCAGGGTATGGGCGGTTAATACCAACCCTTACCACCCATCACTTTTGTCATCGTGAGCGCTGGTTTTCTCCATGAGCATTGCGAATGGCTAAGAAAACCAAGCTATTCGGTGATCCAGCCTTAAAATTCTGGTTTCCGGATAACAGGCTTATCTTCCAAGGCATAGCCTTGGATTCGCCTATGTTTCCGAAAAGACGGAGAGAAGTGATGGGTGGCAAGAATACCAACCCAACTGTGCGAAAAATCACAGACCGGCTCTGTTTTATACAGTAACTTTGTGCTGCACCATAACCTCCTAAGGTAATCGCAATGCCCACCCCCAATGAAAAATACCTGACCCCTGAAGGCATACAGGCTCTATGCGCCAGGCTTGACGATATACTGTGTGAAATTCCGCGAAACCAGGAAACCGCAGCAACCTATGCGCATGTCACAATGACAGACATGCAGCAGCTTGCCAAAAAAATCGCAACCAGTGCCAGCACGATACCAGAAAGTCATGTGCTCCGTGATCGACTCAGCCAGGAAGCATTCGGTTTTATTCTGGAAAACATCCTGCACCCCGACAAACTGCCCGCCGGCTACGAATTCCCAGGCTGGACATTTATATTAAATGGCAATCCCACTCCTGCAAGAAGGGAGCAAGTCATTGGGTGGGTCGATGCCCGTTTAGCCTTGAACAGGCAGTTATCCGACAACCTGAAAACTCGCATTGCCCCACTGTTCCTGAATGCCCATACGCTGTTTTGGAAACGTGGCCTGCCCGAACGCATTGAAGAGAAAAGGATATTATCCGGCCTATATCTGCAAACCATGCGCCGTGAAATATCCACGCTGCACGCTGGTTCTGATCATAACAGTGTCCCTGGCAAGGCATTGTCGACACTCAACAACCATCTGCAAGCGGTGGACACTTTTGCTTACCGTGACATGGAAGAACATATTGTGCATCTCGACAATAACACCTGGGATGCCATCGTCCCAGAACTGGTGATGCCTTCAGACGGGCGGCCTCATCTGAGCATG
>JANMDF010000200.1:0-3792 GCA_031376145.1 Alphaproteobacteria bacterium | reverse complement strand
AAATCTGGGGCTTGTGGACGATGATCTGCCGGAAAGCATCCGTGCCCAGCTGCTCTATCCCTTTAAGCATCTGCTGCCACAATCTGCGCCGGCGTCGCCAACGCTTTCGCAAACGGCGGTACATCCTTCAGCACCAGCGCGCCCGCCCCAATAATGGCACCTTTCCCAATGGTAATTTCCCCCAGAATTACTGCGTTGGGGGCAATAAACACATCATCTTGAATGACTGGCAGTCCGCTGCCATTACGCCCACCAATGACCACATGCGCACCGATATTGACATTACGGCCAATTCTGGCGTCTTTGTGAATCAATACGCTCATCCCGCGATACACACAGACGGTACCCGACCCAATACGGGTTGTATGGTGGATGGTACTGTTAAACAGCAGAAAAATAAGCCCGTCGATAACGGCAGGCAATAGGGGTACACGCTTGTTAAACAGCCAGTGTGCTGCCCGGTGCAAGGCAATAGCGTCGATACGCATCGTAAAAAAATCCTATTTTTTTACAGAAATCGAAAAAAATCTTACAGAATGTGACGAATATCACATCTTGTTCGCCATTAATACTATATTAACGAATCATCGTACTCTCCTTAAGCACTTGTGGCCGGCCATCGAAAGATGTTGCCGGTCTCTTTTTTTGGCTCTTTTGCACTTGCAAAAACTGTAGCCCTGGCCTTATCTGTTGTTGCGCATTTTTCTAGATCAACAGATTGCAGGAGTTACCATGTCGGTCAAAAACGTTTTCGATCTTATCAAGCAACACGATGTAAAATATGTGGATTTCCGTTTCACGGATCCGCGTGGCAAATGGCATCACACCGCACAGCATATCTGTACGGTTGATGAAGATATGATGACGGACGGCGTGATGTTTGACGGCTCCAGCATTGCCGGATGGAAAGAAATCAATGAATCCGATATGATTTTAATGCCAGATCCGAATACCGCCGTAATGGATCCTTTTGCTGCACAACCGCAACTGATTTTAATCTGTGATGTTCTGGATCCTGCCACGGGGCAGGGCTATAGCCGCGATCCGCGCAGCACCGCGAAACGTGCCGAAGCCTATGTAAAAGCCTCTGGCGTTGGTGATACCGCGTATTTTGGCCCCGAAGCGGAATTTTTTATTTTTGACGATGTGCGCTACTCCACCGCACAAAATAATACGTTCTTTGCTGTTGATTCAAACGAAGGTCCTTATAACAGTGGTCGGGAATATCCTGAACGCAACAGTGGCCACCGCCCTGGGCATAAAGGTGGCTATTTCCCCGTCAACCCGGTTGATTCCGCCGTCGACATTCGCGCCGAAATGCTGACTGTCATTGCCGAAATGGGTGTTCCGGTTGAGAAACATCACCATGAGGTTGCCCCCGCCCAGCATGAACTGGGGATCAAGTTCGGCACCCTGCTGCAGACCGCAGACTGGATGCAGATTTATAAATATGTCGTACACAACGTTGCCGATTCCTACGGCAAAACCGCAACATTCATGCCTAAGCCCATCTACGGTGATAACGGTTCCGGAATGCATACCCACCAGTCGTTGTGGAAGGGTGGAAAACCCCTGTTTGCCGGTAATGGTTATGCTGATCTGTCTGAACTGGCTTTGTATTATATCGGTGGTATCATCAAACATGCCAAAGCAATCAACGCTTTCAGCAATCCGTCTACCAACAGTTATAAGCGCCTGGTTCCCGGCTTTGAAGCCCCGGTGCTGCTGGCCTACTCTTCGCGCAACCGCTCTGCCTCTTGCCGCATCCCGCATGTGCCAAGCCCTAAAGGTAAGCGTGTGGAAGTCCGCTTCCCAGACCCAAGTGCCAACCCTTACCTGGCTTTTGCAGCCATGCTGATGGCGGGTATTGATGGCATTCAAAACAAGATTCACCCTGGTGACGCCATGGATAAGAATCTGTACGATTTACCGCCGGAAGAGCTGAAAAACGTACCAACAGTTTGTGGTTCACTCCGTGAAGCCCTGCAGAACCTGGATGCAAACCGCGCCTTCCTGAAAAAAGGTGATGTGTTCAGTGATGATCTGATCGATGGCTATCTGGAGTTAAAATGGAAAGAAGTGTACCGCTTTGAACATGCTCCGCATCCCGTGGAATATGAGATGTATTACAGCGTTTAATATCCTTTCAAAAACCCGCCGGTTCGGCGGGTTTTTTTTATAAAAGTTACGGTTTGTTAGGGATCGTTGCGGTATCATGTGTCCCATAAAAAGTAGTTCGGGACTGCAGAACATGTGTCTTCGTCATCCTGAGCGAAGCGAAGGATCCTAATCGCGTGTTGAGATTCTTCGTTAAGCTCAGAATGAAAGATGGTGCGATGTATTACATCTTGGATTGCCCATCAAAAAAGTATTGCCATGGATCGCGTCGCCTTAAAAATGCTGTTTTCCGATACCACCAAGTATTATGGCCTGGTGTTCGGAATTATTTTTGCCACATTCCTGATGACGCAGCAGGTTTGTATTTTTATTGGCATCATGGCGCGCACCGCCAGCCAGATCACCGATGTTTCCGAAGCGGATATCTGGGTGATGGATCCCAAAGTTCAGTATGTGGAGGAATTTGAACCTCTCAAAGACATTGATCTCTATCGCATTCGCGGCGTGGATGGCGTCAAATGGGCAACACCGTATTATAAAGGGCTTGGTGTCGTCCGCTCTTTTGCCGGACGCACCCAGCAGGTGATTCTGCTGGGCGTGGATAATGATACCCTGATTCCCTACCCCTTAAAAATGATTGTCGGCAACTGGGAAGATTTGAAGCGCCCGGATGCCATGGTCATGGATAAGGCAGGCTGGGACTTGATTTTCAACAATGCGCCGTTCACCCCAGGCCGGGAAATTGAGTTAAACGACAAACGCGTGGTGATTGTGGCTTTGTGTGAAGTTTCCGCCCCGTTTGTCACTTTTCCCATTGTGTTTACCCGCTACAACAATGCCCTAAACCTCACCCCACAAAAGCGTAACTCGCTGTCCTATGTCCTGGTGCGCAGTGCGGATGGCGAAAAAGCCAGTACTGTTGCCAGACGTATCACCGAGCAAACCGGCCTGCAGGCGCTGACTACTAAGGAATTTCAATGGCGCAGTATTAACTACTATCTGGATAACACCGGGATTCCGGTGAATTTCGGTATCACCGTGGGGCTGGGCTTTCTGGTGGGTGCGCTGATTACCGGCCAGACATTTTATTTATTTGTCGTGGAAAATTTACAGCAATTTGGTGCATTGAAAGCCATTGGTGTCAGTAATCGCCAGATTCTACGCATGGTATTATTGCAAGCGGGCGTGGTTGCCTTTACCGGCTACAGCTTTGGCATGGGGCTGGCTGCCGTGTTTTTTGGCATTACCGCCAATGTACCCGCCTTACGCGGCATTCTGCTCTATCCCGAAGTCATGGCCGGGGTTGGCGTCACCATGCTGATTATCATTATATTGGCCAGTATCTTCAGTATCCGCCGGGTGTTCACGGTGGATCCGGCGATTGTCTTCAGGGGATAGCGATGCTGGCCGTACAGACAACCGCCGTCAACAAAGATTTCCCGGCCGGTGACAGCACCGTGCATGTGCTGCACGACATTAATATTCATGTACAGTATGGTGCACTCTCCATGCTGGTGGGGCCCAGTGGCTGTGGTAAAACCACCTTGCTGTCCATTATTACCGGTATTCTTTCACCCACCAGTGGTAGCGTGGTCGTGGATGGGGTGGATATTACCCGCCTTAATGACCTGGAAAAAGTGATCTTTCGCCGGGAGCGCCTGGGCTTTATTTTTC
>JANMDF010000143.1:0-11148 GCA_031376145.1 Alphaproteobacteria bacterium | reverse complement strand
CGGCAACGTGCCCTTCGGCAATGCGATCCAGGGGTTTTTTACCGGTACCAGCGCACAGATGGATAATAATTTCAATGCGCCGCTGTCTATCACCAAAGCAGCCGTGCTGTATGCTTTTCGCTGTCTGGTGGCGGAAAACATCCCATTGAACGCCGGGTGTATGCGCCCCCTCACCTTGATTGTGCCGCCTGGTTGTCTATTGTCACCAACCTATCCAGCCGCCGTGGTTGCAGGTAATGTAGAAACCTCCCAAGCCATCACGGATGTCATTTTCGGTGCGCTGGGCGTGGTGGCAGGATCACAGGGCACCATGAACAACTTTACCTTTGGTGATGCAGATTGCCAGTATTACGAGACAATTTGCGGTGGCAGCGGTGCTGGAAATGGTTTTCATGGTGCCAGTGCGGTGCAGACCCACATGACCAATTCCCGCCTCACCGATCCAGAAATTCTGGAAAGCCGGTATCCTGTCATATTAAAATCGTTTCGAATACGAAACGATTCCGGTGGTGCTGGAAAATGGCGGGGGGGTGATGGCGTGGAACGGGCAGTAACCTTTACCCGGCCGGTTACGGTCTCTGTTCTGTCCAACAATCGCCAGCATCAGCCGTTTGGGGTGAATGGTGGCAAGCCTGGTCAAGCCGGGAAGAACCAGCTGGTGGATAAAAATGGTATTATACGTCCGTTGAAAGCCTGTGTGCAGGTGCAGGTGAGCAGCGGAGATACGATTGAAATTCATACCCCCGGCGGCGGTGGTTATGGAGCAGCCTGAGCCGGTGGGACAACGACCTTATGCAGGCGAGTTTCACGGTAAGCAACGTAAATACTGCTGCAGGCAATAATACTGGCACCGATCCAGGTATAAACATCTGTCTTTTCCCCAAAAAACTGAAACGCAAAAAACACGGCGAACGGCAGTCGACAGAAATCAAAAGGCAGCAGGACAGACGTTTCACACCTGGAAAACGCTTTGTTCAGCAAAACATGTGCCAACGTTGCCGCAACTCCCATACCAGCTGTATACAACCATACCAGATTTGATACCGGTTGCCAGTGCATCAACGCAGTGGGCAACGTCATGGGCACCATGAATAACCCCATGTAAAACAGGATAACGCGCACACCATCACGGCTGGCCAGTGATTTAATCAACAACGTATTGATGCCGATAAAAGCAGACGACAGCAATGCACACCAGGCTATGGGATTCAGCGGCTGTTCAAACGGGCGCAGCATGACAATCACCCCAATGAATCCAAGCATAATGGCTGTCCAGCGCCGGGCGTGCACCACTTCTTTAAGAATCAGTGCTGCGCCAATCGTAGCAAACAGATTCGAGGTAAAACTTAAGGAAACAGCTTGTGCCAGTGGCATCCACGCCAGCGCATAAAACCACAGCAGCATGGCGGCACTGCCGGTAAAGCTCCGCCAGAAATGTATTTTCCAGTGTGGTACCTGCCACAGTTCTTTTCCCAACGGCAGCGCAAAAGGCAGAATAATCAAAAATGCCGCCAGATTGCGCAAAAAAACAATCTGCATGGGGTGCAGATGCTCAGCTGCAATCAGGCGGACAAAAACCCCGATAATCGTCATGAAAAACATGGAGCCGATCATCAGCAGGATGCCGGTAACAATATCTGAGCGCACGATGTGTTAATCTTTATTAGCGGTGAATTAACAGAATCGCGCTAGAATGATCGAATTTGCAAGAGGTATTCATATCAGGTCTTACGTATCGGCTCCTATATAGCTGAAGATTATAACATTGTAAGCAACTGCAAATGCTCCCTATACCCTTAACAGGGCACTATTTAAGCGTCCCCGTTTTTTTATACCGCGCCAGGCAATTGCCTGCCTCTTCGTCATCCTGTACCAGTTCCAGCAGTGCTATCAGGGGTCGCAACGGCGTAAATGTCAGGTTTTTGACCGTCTCCACTGCAAAGCCGGATAAATCCGGTGAAATGTTAGGGTTATCAAAACTACCCTGCACCCCCACCGGCACTGCCGTTTTACCAAGTCCAGGCTTGCGGATGCTGGGCACAATCACCATTTTCAGACGACGATCCGGCGGATTAATACGCATTTTTGCTGACACTTCCAGATCATCAGTCAGAATCCAGGTTTTATCACTCTGCCAGATGCCATCGGTAATCACCCAGGGGGAAACGACACAGGCCGCCCGGGTTGGTTGTTTACCACCACCAGGCAACACATCAAGAAAATCAAAGGATAGTTTGTCGATCGTATCCGGCGCAAGGTCGCTTTCTTCCAACACCAGCATGGTTTTCCCGGCAAGCTTGCGCAGCAGTGTCTTCTCCTCAAGCCCCTGACTCTGCAGCGATGCAGATAGGGACATGCGACCTCCGGAAACATATTTTTTAACAGCACTGAGCGGCCATACCTTACCGTCTGTATCTATCTGCAATGAAAGCGCATATGGTGCTGTTTTCTGGACTGTTGCCGTCAGGCGCATATCACCACCTTTGTCGGGTAGCGTCGCGGTCAGTGTTTTCAAGTGCAGTTGCTGATCATCACCACGGCCGTACAACTCCACATCATGCAAGACACTGCCCAACGCGGGAACATCGAGTTTCTGTACCGCCGCCGTCAACGTTCCCTGCCAGGCAAGCCAGTCCGCCCAGAAAATCCTGGCCGTATCCTGTTGCACAGCCGGTGCAGTATCGTGCAGGAAATCGGCACTGTTCAATTCTTTTGCCGTAATATCACCCGTCCACTGTTGCCCGGTTAATGGGAGGCGATGCCTGATGTTAGCCGTCATTTCCGACGTTCCGGCCTGAATATGCAAGTTCTGAATTTCCAATAGCCCCTTACCAAATTGTATGCGTCCCTCAGCGTTCAGCGGCTTATCCTGCAGAGCCGGGGAAAGTTGCTGCATGGATGGCACAATCAGTGCAGTTGTAGCATCAAGTGACAGCGGCTGTTGATCAACAGGCAATGTCAGGGTCATAGCACCCTTCAGACTGTTCCTGCCGGAAGAGAGGCTGTAATCACTGACAGAAGCCTCCAGCAGATCGCCGGTTAACACCGCTTCAAATTTCAGCAGTTCAGGGGGCAACATGGCCAGCATGGGGATTTGTTTCGGATCCGCAACGTTCAGGCGCAGCGTTGCCTGATAGGCCACGCCACGTGTCGTATCTTCCAGCAACCGCACATCTCCCTTGCTGGAAAAAATAACACCAGGATCGCCAACCAGATCCAGCGTGTACTGGTATGCCTGCTGTGTTCTATCCGCCTTAACCGGTTGATAGATCAGTTGCCCACGCAATGGCACCTGATCAATTTTAAAATTAAGATCGATGGGACGCGCCCCCAGACCACCACGCTCAGACAGCACCAGACGCTTTATTGCATACGTTTTGATGGGTGTCGGTATGGCCATATTTTGGTAGGTAATCTGTGCGCGGTACAGACGCACCACATCCACATCAAAACCTATACTGTCTGCAGATTCTGTCGTCTCTTTGGGGGTGAGAAGATCCATCTGCCAGTTATCCCGAGCCTTGGCATCACGCACCAGGGAAACGTGTGGTTGTATCATGGAAATTTCACTGACCTGTTGTTTACCCATAAGCAGAGACAAGAGATCAAAGCGGATAGATAGTTTCTCTATCGAAACAAAATTGCCCTCCCCCTGCCAGTCCGGCGGGTTGGCAAGGTGCACATCATAAAGGCGCAGCAAGGGCTTCCAGTCCCAAACCACCTCTGCTTTCCCGTTAATGGTCAGTTCCCGACCCGTTACCGACTGCACCAGGCTGGCCAACCCGGCTTTAAAACCATCTTGAGAAATGCTTTTGATGCCGCCCCAATAGGTGCTGGCGATGATAATCGTCACCAGAATAAACGTCCAGCGTTTGCCGAAACGACGGCGGGGTTGTTTCTGTTTTGCGGGCATTACCCGTTATACCGCATTTTTCCAGCCAAACAATGCCCAAGTTTCGGCCATATGCGGCGGTAGCGGTGCCGTGATCTGCATCTGTTTAGCGGTGATAGGATGCTGAAATACCAGCGTGCGGCAATGCAGATGCAGCTTATGCTGCATCACTGCACCCAGATCCAGGCCGCTGCCATATTTGGCATCGCCGTAAATAGGTGTGCCCATGGCGGCACAATGCACCCGCAACTGATGGGTGCGCCCCTGTTCGGGATGCAGCAGCAACCAGGCGGCCTTGGTACCTGCCACGTCCTGCACGCTGTAATGCGTCACGGCGGGCTTGCCATCATCGTGAATTTCCATCAATTCCCGATCATGGGATTGCAGTATCTTGGCCAGCGGCGCATCAATCACACCGGCTTTCACCTTGGGCACACCAGTCACCACCGCCCAGTAGGTCTTTTCCAACTGGCCATACTGAAAGGCTTTTGCCAGACCCGCCGCTGCTTCCCGGGTTTTAGCAGTCAGCAAGACCCCCGTAGTATCGCGATCCAGCCGGTGGGTGAGTTTGGCGGCCACCTTATCTTCGCGGCTTAATGCCCAGCGTTCCAGCCAGTCATCCAGGTGCTGGCGTGTGCCGGTACCGCCCTGCACCGCCAGGCCAAAGGGTTTATTGAGAATCAGCAGGTGATCATCTTCAAACAAAACGGCCTGCTCGAGAATGGTACGCTGTTCCTGGCTCAGGCGTTTCGGCGTGTCCGCATCTTCCAGCTGCATTGCAGGCAACTGCAGCACATCACCCAGCTGCAGGCGATACGCCCCCGTGACCTTGGCACCATTCACCCGAATCTTGCCCTTGCGCAGCAGCGTCTGCACCATGGCAAAGTGATAGCGGGGATCATGCTGCTTAAGCCAGCGATCGAGGCGTTGGCCAGCACTTGCGGCGTCGACGATCATAACCGCACCAGGGTTTGCCCAAGAACGCAGCCCAGCCCATACGCCAGCAGACTCCCCAACACTGACGCCAGCACGTACCCCGCCGCCTGCAGGGTGATGCCACCATACAGCAGCCGGAAGCTCTCGTGAGCAAAGGCGGAAAAGGTGGTGAAGCCACCCAGAAACCCGGTCATCAATAGCAATCGCAACGATTCAGATTGGCTGCTCTCTCCCTGTTGCTGCAATATGGCCATCAAGATGCCCGCCAGGAAACAGCCGCCGATATTGATCAGCAGAATCGGCGCATAGCGGCTTAGGCTCAAGGCAAGGAGGTAACGGGCAACGGCACCGGTTGCGCCACCTAAAGCGACGAGCACGACAGGTGCCATCACCGCACGGCCAGGTTGATTTTCTGATTGCCGCGTACCAGCACCACATCAAATCCCTGCAACGGATGATGCATCATCGCCTTTAATGCTGCCACATTGGGCAATGGCGTGCCATTAAGGCTGGCAATAATGTCGGCGGGTTGTAAGCCTACTTGCGCTGCTGTCACACCCTGTGGAATCATCAAGATCACAACACCTTGCGCATTATTGGATAAGCGCAATTCCTCAATAACGGCGGGGTTTATATTGGCAATCACCGCGCCACTTAACGGATTCTGCCCGCCCAGCGTGGTCACCTCACGGGCTGGCACTTCCGGTGCAGCGATCAGCTGCAGGGTTGTATCGTCACGATCCCCATCCCGCCAGTACTGCACCGGCACTGTTCCGCCAATAGAAAGGGTAGCGAGGCGATAGCGCAGACTCTCGGCATCTGTTACCTCATGATTACCAAGTCTCAGAATAACATCGCCTTCGCGCAACCCGGCAGAAGCCGCCGGACTACCTGCCCGCACATCTCCCAGCAATACCCCGCCAGGCTTCGCCAGCTCCAGCGTTTGTGCCAGATCAAAGGTCACTGTCTGGCCATACGCACCCAGCCATGGTTGCTGACGCACCTGACCATTTTGCGCCGCATGCAGCATGGATTTTACCATGGATACCGGAATGGCAAAGCCAATGCCGATGGAGCCGCCACTACGGCTGAAAATCGCCGTAGGCACGCCCACCAGCCGCCCATTCAAATCCACCAGCGCACCACCGGAATTACCCGGATTAATAGCGGCATCCGTCTGAATAAAAAAGCCATAATCTGAAATCCCAACGTTGGTACGCGCCAGTGCCGACACAATACCACTGGTCACCGTTTGGCCTACGCCAAAGGGATTGCCAATGGCCAGCACCAGATCCCCCACCTGGAGACTGTCTTCATCGCCCATGGGCAGGAAGGGCAGCACTTCGTTACCAGCATCAATTTTTAAGACGGCCAGATCCATTTTTTCGTCCTTCAGCAGGACTTTCGCCGCATACTCGCGGCCATCAGCCAGCACCACCTTGATCTGATCCCCATTGGCAATCACATGGTTGTTGGTCACTACCAGACCACTGCCATTGACAATAACACCAGAGCCTAAGGAATTCTGTACCCGCGGCTGCATCTGTAACGCACCGCCAAAAAACTGCTGAAAGAATGGGTCATTAAATAAGGCAGGCGCATTGCGCACGATCTGCCGGGCATAGATGTTGACGACGGCGGGTACCGTCTTTTTGACAACAGGGGCAAAGGACTGCTGTAATCCGGCTTGCGATACCGGTACAATGCGCTCCTCTTCCGCGACCCCCTGCTCTGTCCCCATCAATAAAAAGGCAAGCAGCAAACAAAAAACCAGCCCGACCAGGGCTGGTTTGTATCTGTTCTTCGACAAAAGAATACTATACGGCCTGCGCATCAGCACCCTCAGTCGCATTTTCCTCACGCTGTTTGCGTCCCTTGGCCGTGCGGTCACGCTCGACAAATTCGATCACCGCCAGTGCAGCATTATCACCCTGACGGAAACCGGCGCGCAACACGCGCACATAGCCGCCTGGACGTGCCTGATAGCGGGGGCCAATAACAGTCAACAGCTTATCAACGGCTTCCTGATTGCCCAGCTTGGTAAGTAACAGGCGACGGTTAGCCAGGTTATTAACCTTGGCACGGGTTACCAGACGCTCAATCACGCGGCGCAGGTCTTTAGCTTTTTCCACCGTTGTGGTGATCTGCTCATGCTCAATCAGCGATGCTGACAGATTGCTGAACATCGCCAGACGATGCTGGCTCTTGCGGTTGAACTTACGTCCTTGCATACCGTGACGCATGGCACATCCTCATTTCTATAAAAATAACACTTACATGACATCTACAAAGCACAGGTTACCATTCTGAACGAAGGAAGAATCTCAAAGTTCACGAGATCCTTCGCTATGTTCAGGATGACACAGCTGTCTCTGCTCTGCTCAATCCTGACTCAATACGGCTCTTCCAGCTTGCGCGAAAGTTCCTCAATATTCTCCGGCGGCCAGCCCACCACATCCATGCCCAGATGCAGCCCCATGGTGGTCAGCACTTCTTTGATTTCATTCAAGGACTTGCGGCCAAAGTTCGGGGTACGCAGCATTTCGGATTCGGTTTTCAACACCAGATCGCCAATGTACACAATATTGTCATTCTTCAGGCAGTTAGCTGAACGTACCGACAGTTCCAGTTCTTCAACTTTCTTCAGCAAATTGCGGTTGAACGGCAGATCGGTTTTTTCTTCCTTTTCCACCGTGGCTTTCGGCTCATCAAAGTTGATGAACATCTGCACCTGATCCTGAAGAATGCGTGACGCCAGTGCCACGGCATCTTCCGGTGTAATCGTGCCGTTGGTTTCCACGGTCAGCGACAATTTATCATAGTCCGTCACCTGACCAACGCGTGTGTTCTCGACTTTATAAGATACACGGCGTACAGGGCTATAGAGTGCATCCACCGGAATCAAGCCAATAGGTGCATCTTCAGGGCGATTCTGATGCGCTGGCACATACCCCTTGCCCACACCAACGGTAAATTCCGCTTCCAGCTTGGCGTCTTTGTCCAGGGTGCAGATCACCAGATCAGGATTACGCACTTCCACGTCATGCGCCGTTTCAATCATCCCCGCCGTCACCACACAGGGGCCGGTGGCCGACAGGTGCAGCTTTCTAGGCTCCAGGGAGTGGGCTTTCAGCGCAATCTGTTTGATGTTGAGAATAATGCTGGTTACATCTTCCTTCACACCTTCAATGGCTGAAAATTCATGCAGTACGTTGCGGAACTGTACCGCCGTAATAGACGCGCCATGCAGCGAGGACAGCAGAATCCGACGCAGGGCATTACCCAGGGTCAGCCCAAAGCCACGTTCCAACGGCTCCGCAACAATTGTCGCCGTGTGTTCAGCGTTGGCAGTCTGGTCAATGCGCAGGCCGTTTGGTTTAATCAGTGCCTGCCAGTTTTGCTGGAGCATACATCTATCCCTTATAAAATTACAAAAACTGTATTATACGCGGCGACGCTTTGGCGGGCGGCAGCCGTTGTGTGGAATGGGTGTTACATCGCGAATGGCATTAATGGTAAACCCTACAGACTGTAACGCCCGCAAGGCGGATTCACGTCCTGAACCAGGGCCTTTTACTTCAACATCCAGGGTACGCATCCCGTGTTCCATGGCGGCTTTTCCGGCAACTTCGGCGGCTACCTGCGCAGCATACGGTGTTGATTTCCGAGAGCCTTTAAAGCCCTGCGACCCAGAAGATGACCAGGCCACAAGATTACCCTGCTGATCGGTGATGCTGATCATCGTGTTGTTAAAACTGGCGTTAACATGGGCAACGCCCACGGCAACGTTTTTACGTTCCCGCTTCTTAACCCGACCAGCTGCTTGTGCTTTTGTCTGTGCTTTTGCTTGCGCCATAGTCTTACAATCCAAACCTTCAAATAAATTCTACTATTAGCCCTTGCTTGGCGCTTTTTTCTTACCAGCAATCGCCACGGCCTTGCCCTTACGGGTACGGGCGTTTGTATGCGTCCGCTGGCCACGCACCGGCAGTTTTTTGCGGTGGCGAAGACCACGATAACAGCCAAGATCATTCAGACGCTTGATGTTTACAGCAACTTCACGGCGCAGATCGCCTTCAACCATAAAGTTTTTATCGATGAACTCGCGAATCCGCAACACTTCATCATCCGTGAGCTGATTGATGCGGCGCGCTGGCTCGATGCGCAAGCTGCTGCAGATCTGTTCCGAAAATTTCGGACCAATGCCATGAATATAGGTAAGGGCGATAATGACCCGCTTATTGGTTGGTATGTTTACACCGGCTATACGTGCCACACTAATTCTCCGCCCTATTCAAGTTGTCAGCACCTGCCAACAAACAGACCGCGCATACTAGCCGCAGTTTGTCTGTTGTCAACTGTTTCCGTTTAATAAATGTATCCTGATATCCTGCGTCACCTGATCAATAGGGCGCAAGCCATTTACCTGTAATAATATTCCCTTATCCGCGTAATACGGCAGCACCGGTTCCGTCTGCTCATGATACGCCCGCAAGCGGGCACGAATGGTGTCCGCATTATCATCGGGACGACGCAAAAAGCTGTGTCCGCCACAAAAATCGCAAGTATCTTTGACTTTTGGAGCATTGAACTGATCGTGGTAACTGGCACCACAGGTGGCGCAGGCAAAACGACCGGTAATCCGCTCGACTATCGCCTGCTCATCTACCTTGATTTCCAGCACCTTATCAAGACGCAGGTTTTTACTGTTCAGCATCAGATCCAACGCCTCAGCCTGTGCCCGGGTACGCGGGAACCCATCGAGGATAAAACCCTTGCCACAGTCAGATTTGCCAATGCGCTCGGCAATCATGTCTACCATGACTGTATCTGGAACGAGTTGGCCGGATTTCATGATGCTGTCGGCCTTGCGACCCAGTTCACTGCCCTCAGCCACAGCCTGGCGCAGCATGTCACCGGTGGACAGCTGCGGGATGCCAAAGGCTTCCTGTAGACGTCCCGCCTGTGTCCCCTTGCCAGCACCCGGAGGGCCAAATAACACCACCCTCATTTCCCGCGCCCCTTGAGCTTGGATTTTTTAATGAGGCCTTCGTACTGGTGTGCCAGAAGATGTGAGTGAATCTGTGCCACCGTATCCATGGTGACCGTCACAACAATCAATAGACTGGTGCCCCCAAAGTAAAAGGGAATACTGTATTGACTGATAAGCAATTCCGGCAGCAGACATACTGCCGTAATATAGATCGCCCCCACTGCCGTTAACCGCGTCAGGACAGCATCAAAATACAAGGCGGTATTCGTGCCTGGGCGAATCCCGGGGATAAATGCGCCATTACGACGCAAATTTTCCGCCGTCTCCGCCGGATTAAACATCACGGCGGTAAAGAAAAATGAGAAGGCAATGATGAGTACCGCGTAAATTGCCATGTACAAAGGCTGTCCACGTCCCAGCATTGCTGTCAGGTCTGACAACCACGGCAGATCACTACCAGGCCCCACAAAGTTAATAGCCATTAACGGCACGGCCATCAACGCACTTGCCAGAATCGGTGGCATGACACCAGTCGTATTCAGTTTCAATGGCAAGTGGGTGCTATCACCCCCATACATTTTATTACCCATCTGGCGTTTCGGATGGTGAATCAGAACCCGGCGCTGTGCCCGCTCCATAAATACAATAAAGATCACCACGGCAACCGCCAGCACCAGGAATACGAGAATAAGCCAGTCAGAAATGGCACCGGAACGCCCGAGTTCCAGCAATTGTACAATGGAAATCGGCAGATGCGCGACAATCCCTGCAAAAATCAGCATGGACACCCCGTTCCCAATACCACGATCCGTAATCTGCTCACCAAGCCACAGCAGAAAGAACGTTCCACCCAACAGCGTCATTACCACACCAATACGGAAAAACCAGCCTGGCTCCAGCACCGCATGGCCACTGGCGCCCTGCATGCTTTCCAGACCAATGGCAATGGCATAAGCCTGAAAACCAGCAATAGGGATAGTGAGGTAACGAGAATATTGATTGATTTTCTTGCGTCCCGATTCACCTTCTTTTCGTAATTGATCGAGATGTGCGGATACCGGCGTCATCAGGGTAAAGATGATGGAGGCGGTAATATAGGGAAACACGCTTAGGCTGAAAATCGCCATGCGGCTGATTGCGCCACCGGCAAAAGCATCAAAGATACCCAGCAGGCCACCGGCATTCTGATGCAGAAAATCTGCCAGCACCTGAGCATTCACCCCAGGCACCGGAATATAGGTTCCCAGACGGTAGACAATCAACGCCAGCAGGGTAAAAACGATGCGCTGCTTCAGCTCCTTTGCTTTGGCAAAGGTGGAAAAATTTA
>JANMDF010000095.1:0-2644 GCA_031376145.1 Alphaproteobacteria bacterium | reverse complement strand
GAGATTCTTCGCGGAGCCTGTCCTGTAAGGGCTCAGAATGACAAGCAATATTTTTGACTGCGCCTGTGCCAAAATTCTCCTGCAATCCCTGCAGTGTTGCCCGCCCTGTTGCAACAATCTTCTCTACACTTAATTGCGCGGATATTTTTGACACAGGCGTATGAATCGTCACTGGCACGACTTTCAAATCCGCCGCCATTAACAGCATGACCGCCTTACCCCCGCACAGATGCGCCAGATATTCAGTGTGACCATCAAAGGCAAACCCCGCCTGATACAGCGTGCCTTTCTGAATAGGGTTTGTCACCAGAGCAGCCGCCTGCCCTGCCCTGACATTCTGCACCCCCTTATCAATACTGGCAATCACACTGCGGGCGGTAGTGACATCCGCTACCCCCAGCGAAGGTATGCTGGAGCATGACAGTGGCAGCACCGGTAATGCTGTTGCAAAATGTGCTGCGGCTTCCACTGGATCGGTAATTAACGCCAGTGGCACATCCATGCCGAATCGTGACGCTACCTTTGCCAACCATTGCGGATCACTGATCACATAGAATACCGGCAGACCTACGTCATATCTTGCCAGCCAGGCTTTCAGGGTAATTTCCGCTGCAATACCGCCAGGCTCCCCACAGGTAAGCGCAATGGGCGGCAGGTTATTTGCGGACATCGATAAATGCCGTATTCTGCAACTCATTCAGATAGGTACGCGCCAGACGCTCCAGCTTCTGGCTGCGCAACCGATCCCGCAACCGCTCCTTATCCGGTAATTGCATGGCAATATCGGTTTTTTGACACACTGTCAGAAGAATATACTTACCATTCCACCACAGCGGCTTACTGGTCTGCCCCACTTTCAGCGGCAAGACTGTCTGTTGCAGCAAGGGTGGCAAATCACCCAGTTTCAGTGTGCCTAGCGTTCCAGAGTTGCCAAGCCCTTTGGCTTTACTCACGGCCTCAGCCGACGCACACCCATTGATATCAGGCAGTATGTCGTCCGCCATTTCCTGTGCCTCTTCACGATCCCGGCCATCGGTCAGATCAATAACTGTCTGATAGAGATTAATGCTCGCCGCCCCCGCATTGGGTGCACCAATCAACCGGCGTTCACGCATGAAAATAATGGTAAAACCATCGGCAGTGCGTACCGGTGGCGCGATCTGCCCCGGGCGCATCTGCGCTACCAGCTGATCCAGCGGTTTATCCAGATCACTGGCCATGACCCAGCCTATATCACCGCCAATCGCGGACGATGCGCTGTCGGAAAATTGGTTGGCCAGTGCCGGGAAGTTACCCCCCTGCTGTAACTGGGTAAACAGGCGGCTGGCTGTGGCCTCTATCTGGCTTGCCTGTTCGGCACGGGGAATAGCGAGGAAAATCTCTGCCAGGCGATATTCTGCCTGTCCCTGATTGAGCTTCAGGCGATCCACCACCGCCGCAATGTCGTCATCGCTGATCTGTGAACGGTTATAAAACCGCGCCCGCACCACCTCTCCCCAGGCCAGGTTGGCACGCACCTGTTGTTCCATGGTGCGGTATGGGATGTTGTTTTTCTGCAACATTTGCACCAGACCACCAACAGGCATCTTGTTCTGTTTTTCCAACTCGGCAATGGCCGCCGCAATATCCTTGTCCTCTATGGTAAGACGTAACCGTCTTGCCTCCTGCAACTGCAGCCGCTCATCAATCAGCGCACGCAGCATCTGCGGTGCGAATCTGGCTCGGGTTTCAGGGGTGCTCGTCAGGCCACTGGACAGCAGTGCCAGCTTGGTTCTGGCCTCCACATCATAGGCGGTAATAATCTCTTTGTTCACCACAGCGGCAATCTGTTCGGCTCTGGCTGGTGTTATTACCAACAGGCCGACACTGAACAGAAAAAGAAAAACTGGATACCGCATAACGGGCTGTATACCGCCTGAAATCGTAAACGCCAAGTGCTTTTCCCTGTTGCAAAAAGGCTTACTTTGTATTAACGGCGAGGGTGGCCAATAATTTTTATTTAAGGAACCTGCCGTGCTGAAACGGATATGCCGCGTTGTTACCATCGTACTGACCTTAAGCATTGGCGCAAGTATCAATGATCAGGCACTGGCAGCGGGCAGCATCCGGGCAATACGTGTTGATGGACTGCAACGTATTGATGAAGGTACCGTTGTCTCATATGTCACAGTTAAACCCGGCAGCGCCGTTACCGAAGACGGCCTGGATCGCAGTCTGAAAAATCTATACAGTACCGGCTTGTTTTCTGATGTGCAACTGCAGCAACAGGGTGATCTGCTGGTCATTAAAGTCCGGGAAAATCCCGTTATTAATGTGGTGGTCTTTGAGGGTGAAGATTCCATCAGTGAAGATAGCCTGAAAGCCGAAGTGCAACTGCAACCCCGCGCTGTATACAGCCGCGCACGCGTGCAGGAAGACCTGGATCGCCTCCTGGAACTCTATCGCCGCAGTGGTCGCTTTGCTGCCAAGATTCAGCCAAAAATTGTACAGTTGCCTCAGAATCGTGTCGATCTGGTATTTGAAATTAATGAAGGTGATCGCACCAAAATTCGCCGCATTAATTTTGTCGGCAACACGTTTTTTGATGATGATGCACTGCGCTCTGCCATTGGCACCAAGGAATCCGCCTGGTATCGCCTGCTCA
>JANMDF010000080.1:0-2429 GCA_031376145.1 Alphaproteobacteria bacterium | reverse complement strand
ACCATCTTGATGGCCTGGTATCCTCTTTTGACGGTAACTACCCGCTGGCGATTGCCGCGTATAATGCCGGTGGTGGTAATGTGCGCAAGTGGCTTGCGATTTACGGAAATCCTGGGTTTAAGCAACGTCAGTTGATAAACTGGATGGAAAGTATTCCCTTCCGCGAAACGCGCAATTATGTGCAGCGGGTGCTGGAAGGACTGGAAACGTACCGTTTGCGCCTGAAAGCCGTGCCACAGTATGACCGTACAGCCAGCGTACCAGTCACTGCCTGGTGCAGTCTGTCCTGCCCTATGCTGCAACGAAATCTAATGACGCCGAATTAATGCAGAAGCGCTGGCCGGTTGGGGCTGGACCATCGGGAAAAACATGGCCTAAATGCGCATCACAGGTGCCGCAACAGACTTCAACACGCACCATGCCGTGTGCTGTATCACGTTTTTCGGTAATCGCCATGCTGTCCAGGGGCTGGGTATAGCTTGGCCAGCCCGTGCCGGAGTCGAATTTTGCCGTTGAGGAAAACAGCGGTTTTTTGCAGCATACGCAACTGTATGTACCAACAGCTTTATGATCCCAGTACTTGCCGGTAAAGGGTGCTTCCGTACCACCACAGCGGGTAACGCGTCGCTGTTCCGGCGTCAGGTGCTCGTCAGTAATGTTGCAACTGTTCTCGCTCATGCGGCAAGGCCGCGTCTGTTAATAGCCGCCTGAAATGTGTTCAATAACAGGCAGGCAATGGTCATGGGGCCAATGCCACCAGGGACAGGGGTTACAGCCGATGCATGCGCACTGGCGGCCTGAAAGTCAACGTCACCAACCAGTTTATGCTTGCCGTCTGTATCCGTAATGCGATTAATCCCCACATCCAGGACAATTGCACCTGGTTTTATCCAGTCCCCTTTAATAAACAGGGGCTTGCCAATAGCGGCAACCAGAATATCTGCTGATTGGCATAATTCCGGTAAATTACGGGTTTTGGAATGGGCGATGGTTACGGTACAATCCTGCTGCAGCAATAGTTGCGCCATGGGTTTACCAACAATGTTGGAACGCCCGACAACAACCGCGTACTTCCCTTTAACATCGCCAATATAATGCTGCAGCAGTTTCAGGCAACCCAGCGGGGTGCATGGCACATACCCAGGCAGACCGCTGGCCAGTTTTCCTACATTCATGGGGTGAAAACCGTCCACATCTTTGTCAGGGTCAATGGCCTGTAAGACGGTATTACTATCCAGGTGGCTTGGTAGAGGAAGCTGTACCAGGATGCCGTCCACCTGATCATCCGCATTCAGCTTGCTGATAAGCTCTAAAAGATCTTTCTGCGTGACACTTGCAGGCAGGACGTGTTCAAAAGATTGCATTCCTGCTTCAACACATTGCCTGCCTTTGTTACGGACATACACCTGGCTAGCGGGGTCTTCACCCAGCAGGACAACCGCGAGGCCAGGTACAAAACCATATTCCGCCTGGAGTTGCTCGACACCTTCACGAAGTTTTGCGCGGAGCTTCTCGCTGAGAATTTTACCATCAAGCCGCTGCATTGATCGCCAGCTCCTTCATAAGGTTAACGGCGAATTCCAGAAGCAGAATCAGGGCAATGGGGGACAGATCAATAGCCATGGTTGGAAACATCCGCTGCTGCAGGCGGCGCAGTGGCCGCAATCCAGGTTCAGTAACAGACTTGCCGATATCATCCAGCATGCGCACCAGGCCATTAGAGCGGTTCAACACATTAAAGTGAATCAGCCAGGTAATGACAATGTACATCACCAGGAAAAAAATATAGATTGAAACCGCCTGGGCGATCAGATTAATCAGGGCAAACATGAAAATTCTCCAGACTATGCCTTGAAGGGCAAACGTAAGATTGTCAAGTAAGCCGATGCAGCAACGCCGTTATCCCACCCAGATTGTTACCCAAAAAAGACAAACACCGCTGGTGTGTCTGACAGCCTACACCGCACCCATGGCGGGTCTGCTGGATGATTATGTGGATATCCTGCTGGTGGGGGATTCGCTGGGGATGGTAGTGTATGGCCTCTCTTCCACGCTGGATGTCAGTCTGGACATGATGATCAACCATGGTGCAGCCGTGGTGCGGGGCAGTCAGAAAGCCTGTGTCGTGGTGGATCTGCCGTTCGGCAGTTATCAGGCATCATGTGAGCAAGCGTTCACTTCTGCGGCGCAGGTGCTGGCCAAGACCGGTTGCCAGGCGGTAAAGCTGGAAGGTGGCCTGGAAATGATAGACACCGTACGTTTTCTTACCATACGCGGCATTCCGGTGATGGGGCATATTGGCCTGCAACCGCAATCTTTTAACAGTTATGGTGGGTTTAAGGTACAGGGACGCTGGGCTGCAGATCAGGAAAAACTGCTGCAAACGGCAAAAGCCCTGCAACAGGCAGGTGCGTTTGCGATGGTCATTG
>JANMDF010000054.1:0-5497 GCA_031376145.1 Alphaproteobacteria bacterium | reverse complement strand
GGTCTCAGTGGCACCCCAGATGCCACCGAAACGCTGGGCATTGATAATTTCCTGCAGCGCACCTTCACCATTACCCGCGAGATGGCGTTGGAAGCGGGGATGATCACCGACGCCTGTGGTGGTATTGTGCTGCCGGATCCGCAATCGGATCTGAAAAGCACGGTTCTGGAGCTGTTAAACAGCGATGCCGTACATCCAGAAACCGGCGTTCGTCTGGCGGAATACCCAGGCATGGTGTTTGTGAACCGTCGCCAGGAAGCGCATGATTTAAAAATTGCCCTGCAGGAAGTTGGTTTTGCTGCTGCCACCTACTACAGCCATAAGGGGGATGGGGATACAGTTCCTGAATCTGATGGTGCTATTGGACTGCATAGGTTGCAGGATGGTAGCGTTAAAGTCATGATTGCCATTGAGGCACTGGCAACCGGTCTGGACATTCCAAAACTGGTCTGGTCAATCAGCCAGGATGCCGCCACGATGCGTGACCCCCTGCAACAGGCAGGCCGCACCTGGCGTTTAAAAGAAGATCGAGATTTAAAGGCGGTTAATATTACTGTCGTTACAAATCCTGATCTGCGCTACAGCATCGTGGACGCCCTGAAAAATCAGCCAGGCATGATCTATGATTTCCGGCCATACGGTGGCAAAAACCCAAAATATGATAATACCTGGTTAAACCCGTTACTCAACAAGGATGTCACCATCGGCAGTCAATGGAAAATGGTCTTTCTGGGTAACCAGGAGATCCTGGATCCTGCTTTTGAATTTGGGGAATGGGTGAAGGCGCAGGGATGGACTATTCCCAAAGAAAAGCCCTCACAAAGAGAAATCAATAACGGGCTCATGTGTGTCAATAAAATAACGTACTACATCAGGGAAGACCATCCGGTGGGTGATCAGCCGACGATCTCCCTTGAAACGCTGATTACCGACCTGGATCCTGTAGGGGACAGTATTGATGTTAACCTATTAGAACACATAGCCGCGTCCGCCATTAAAAGCCAGGGGCATCCCCTGCAGGGAACAGTGAAATTTAACGAAGACTCAGGAGAAGTGCGCATTCTTACAGGTGCTGTCGAACCGTGGAAAAAATATCTGCAACCACCCGAAACAGCAGATTTTGTTACCTTACACGATGTAATACCGAAATGGGGTATTACAAACCGTATGTTCCATACGATAAAAAACATTACCCCTGATCGCCTTTCACGTTCGGCGGATGGTACTCAGACAACTACACTAAATCTTAGTGCGCACGTCGAGTTTTTAGAAACCCTGGCGAAATATTGTCGCCCGACCATTTTGGGGCCCTATATTGCCACCGGCCATATAAATGCACTGAAGAAATATGCCAGTTTTATGCCGCAGGCTGGCGAATGGTCACTGACGCAAGCATCCGAAAACTTGGGTTTTGCAGCTGATCTCCTACAGCAACGCGCCGAAACGCTCCATGGCAATCCTTACAGCCCATTTCGGTCAACGGTTATTCACACGGATACCGGAACATTCCAGCATGCCCATAGTATTCATCCACGAGATAAGGCGATTGTTGAAGATTGCATGCATCGTGAAGATGATCCCAAGTGGTTGACGTCAACAGCGATGGAAAGAACCTTAGGATACAGGTACATTGATGTTCTAATGGATCAACCTGAGCGCATTCAGCAGCAGATGGAACTTTATAGAGTGAACACTCCGCTGGAAAGCACTGTCAACTGCCTGGCTCTGCTAGAAATTGTAAAAAGCCCAGGTTACCAGAGTGACACGCTGAACCCAGGGAAACAGTTTATCAGCGAAAGCCGTATTGTAGAAAACATGGATGGTGCGTTGCGCAACATCGCGCGCAGTGTTCTGGAGGCAATGCGTGCGCATCCCAAAGGAAAACAATGCACGCCAGTTCATGGTGAGATGGAATCCAGAAGATTTAATATAAGCAAGCACTATGTGCATCGGGGACTTCTGCCCACCGTGATGCAAAGCATTATGGAAATTTCAACCTGTTATATGCTGGGGAACCAGCAAAGCCCCATGAAAGATATTACCGATGGTATAAAAACTTTTCAGCAACGACTGGATAACATTGATCCCCGCCAATATGCATCCGATATGCCTAAAGCCGTTTTGTTAAAAAATTTGGAAACATGGGCGGCAAGTATCGCGGGGGAACGTTAGCACAATCATCGTCGGCTCGGATTACGTTTCTTACTTATGCGTCACATCACTGTGGTATGTATTTCCTGAATCTGATAGCGTACTGGGGTAGTGTCCCCATCTTATAACGGTGTAACGTATGAAATATTTTCTGATGCTATACCGCTCGCGTCTGAAGATTATAACAACAATTCTTTGCGAGCGGCAAGCCCGCGCGACGTTTGAGCGAAACGCTGCGCATTCTTCATGTGCGATAAGTATATTGTGTGGTGTGTTTGTTTCCGCTGTTATCTTGATGATAACAGCCGAAAACGGCTTATCCAATCCACGTCAAGATACAACATACGAAAAAACCATCCTTGCAGGGGGCTGTTTCTGGGGCATGCAGGATCTGCTAAGAAAACAACCTGGGGTCATCGCCACAGGCGTGGGATATACAGGGGGCACCGCCCCTGATCCCTCGTATGATCTGCTGCGCACCGGAACAACCGGACATGCTGAAGCGGTGGAGGTGATTTTTGACCCACAGAAAACCTCTTTTCTTGAAATCCTCCGCTTTTTTTTCCAAATCCATGACCCCACTACGGTGAACAGGCAGGGGAATGATGTCGGCACACAATATCGTTCCGCTATTTTCGCCCAATCGCCTGAACAGGCGGCAATAGCGCAAGACTACATCGCCCGTGCCAACGCCAGCGGCAAGTGGCCAGGAAAAATTGTAACAGAAGTGGTTTCCGTCAGTATACCGTTTACCCTTGCAGAAGAATACCATCAGGATTATCTGCAAAAGAATCCGAATGGCTATACGTGTCACGCCATCCGCCGTGATTGGGTGGTGGAGTAGGAAGATATATCCTCGCCCCCTTAGGGCGTATCATCAGTTAAAACCGGCAGGGATTTTTGAGAGAAAAACGGGGTCACACCGCATAGCTCGAAACGCAAAATATTCCTTTATTTTTTTGTTGCCGCCGCAAAGCGTCCCCGCTATAGGTCTTGCCTCTGGCGTGTGCATGTTTTGCACATAAGCCGGGCGGTTAGCTCAGCGGTAGAGCGTCTCGTTTACACCGAGAGGGTCGGGAGTTCGAATCTCTCACCGCCCACCATCTTTCATTATTGAAACCGGCCACTCTCGATTGTTTTTAAGGCGCATCCGCGCCGGGGAGGGTCGGGAGTTCGAATCTCTCACCGCCCACCATTTCTGCCTTTGTCTTTTTCAGACCGTGTCTTTTTAACGTCCAGAAGCGTCGCGTTTTGTGCTTGTTGCGCGTTCCAGTTGTGTAATTATAACATCTCCTTCTTTTTGCAGGCCATATATGCCTGCAATACTGCTGCCGAGCAACATAATGCTGGCGATGCCGACGATATTGTTGCCGGTTTTTTCAGGCAACTCTGCAATGATCACACCCCCCATATAACTACCTGCTGCAAGCATTAATGATATGCCGGTGATATGTATGCATTCCCACATCGTCATCATTTTATTTTCACGGGCTTGAATATCTGCCTCCGAAGAATTGGCTGATAAACCCTTATAAATATCTGGATGTTCCGCCATAAATTCAGCCAGTGATCGTTTTTGCTCAGCCATACCGATCCTCCAGTTGATGTAGCTTTCAGCTATATACCATAGACTACACACAGGATGTGACGAAAGTCACACACCCAAGATATTTCATCGAATTTTCACTTGACCGGTCGATGCTGATTGTTAATGTGCCGCACGTAATACATTAACAAGGATAAAACACATGGTACTGGCAACAAATCTTGGCTTTCCCCGCATTGGCCTGAAGCGTGAACTGAAAAGCACCGTTGAATCATTCTGGTCGAAAAAGATCAGTGAACAGGAACTGCAGGCCGTTGCCAGCGATTTGCGCAAACGCCACTGGCAGTTGCAAAAGGATAAAGGTATTCAGCACATCCCCAGCAACGATTTTGCCTTGTATGATCAGGTGCTGGACACCTGCTGCATGGTTGGTGCCATTCCTGCCCGCTATAATTTCTCCGGCAATCAGGTGGATCTGGGGACATATTTTGCAATGGCGCGTGGTGAACAAAGTGCCACCCGCGATGTGCCAGCCATGGAAATGACCAAATGGTTTGACACCAACTATCACTACCTCGTCCCGGAATTTGAGGCTGGTCAGCAATTTTCCCTGAAATCCAATAAGGCTGTTGATCAATTTAACGAAGCCAAAGCCCTGGGCATCACCACCCGTCCTGTGCTGGTGGGCCCTGTGAGTTTTCTGTTGCTGGGCAAGGCTAAACAGGCGGGCTTTGACCGCCTGAGCCTGCTCCCTGCCCTGCTGCCGGTGTATCAACAGGTATTGCAGCAACTGAAAGCCGCTGGTGCCGAATGGGTGCAGATGGATGAACCATGCCTGGTGCAGGATTTAAGCGCTGCTGAACAGCAGGCTTTTGCTACGGCTTATCAGGCACTCAGCCAGAACGCGCCGAAAATTCTATTGGCAACCTACTTTGAAAGCCTCAACAACAACCTGCAAACCGCTTGCACCCTGCCGGTACAGGCACTGCATGTTGATCTGGTGCGTGCACCACAACAACTGGATGCGGTATTAGCAGCACTGCCTGCTGATAAAATTCTGTCGGTGGGTGTCGTCGATGGTCGCAACATCTGGCGCAATAACCTGCAGGCATCATGCACCCTGGCGCAAAAAGCGGTTGATGCCCTGGGCAAGGATCGCGTCTGGATTGCGCCAAGCTGTTCACTGCTGCACAGCCCTGTTGACCTGGTGGAAGAAACCAAGATTGATGCTGAATTCAAATCCTGGTTGTCGTTTGCAACGCAGAAGCTGGAAGAAATCGTGGCATTGGCTGCGGCCTGCAACAATGGCGTTGCCAGTGTACAGGCGGCCTTTGATGCCAGCACGAAAGCCATTGCCAGCCGTGCGGCTTCACCACGGGTGAATAACCCAGCGGTAAAACAGCGCATTGCCGGTATCACCCCAGCCATGAGCAACCGCCAGCATGTGTTTGCTGAACGCCGTAAAGCCCAGGTGGCCGAACTGAAATTGCCGATGTTCCCCACCACCACCATTGGTTCATTCCCACAAACACCGGAAATCCGTGAAACCCGCGCCAAGTGGAAACGCGGTGATCTGACCACGGCGCAATATGAACAGAAAATGGAACAGCAGATTGCTGAAACCGTGCGTTATCAGGAAGAAATCGACATCGACGTGCTGGTGCACGGCGAGTTTGAGCGTAACGACATGGTGGAATACTTCGGCGAGCTGCTGGAAGGCTATGCCTTCACCAAAAACGGTTGGGTACAGAGCTATGGCTCACGCTGTGTAAAACCGCCGATCATTTTCGGCGATGTAAG
>JANMDF010000023.1:0-17114 GCA_031376145.1 Alphaproteobacteria bacterium | reverse complement strand
GTGCGGGAATAACCATGTACCATCTTCGGCTTTATAGGTGGCATGACAGATCATGCCCTGGGTCATCAGGTTGTTAAACGGCTCATCCAGATCAATAAAGCCACAATCGCGCAAGGCTTTGACAAAGAAGCGTGCATACAGCAAATGCAGTACAGCATGCTCCACCCCGCCAATGTACTGATCCACCGGCAACCAGGCCTTTATCATATTTTTATCAAAGGGTTGATCTGCATCTTTGCAGGTAAACCGTAAGAAATACCAGGAGGATTCAAAGAAGGTATCAAAGGTATCGGTTTCGCGTTCTGCCTTACCGCCACAAGTCGGGCAGATTGTATGCTTCCATGTTGGATGATCGGCCAGCGGGTTCCCGGGTTTACCAAGGGTAATATCCTCCGGCAGTGTTACCGGTAGCTGTGCGGCTGGCACTGGCACAACCCCGCAACTCGGGCAATGTACTACTGGGATGGGGCAACCCCAGTAGCGTTGCCGGGAAATACTCCAGTCGCGCAGACGGTATGTTGTGTATGCGCTACCTGCCTTTGACTGCTCCAGGCGGGCAATCGCCGTCTGTTTGGCAATCACAACCGGCAAACCATCCAGAAAATCAGAATGGTATAACACCCCATCACCGGTGTAGGCAGCCTGGGTTATATCGGCTTCATTATGCGCATCAGGACGCACCACAGGAATGATAGGCAGATCATATTTTCGGGCAAACTCAAAATCACGCTGATCATGGGCAGGGCAGCCAAACACCGCGCCTGTGCCATAGTCCATCAACACGAAATTGGCGACGTATACCGGCAGAGATGCGTTGGTTTTAAAAGGG
This sequence comes from Alphaproteobacteria bacterium, assembly GCA_031376145.1. GTDB lineage: Bacteria > Pseudomonadota > Alphaproteobacteria > JAJTHO01 > CANGXP01 > JANMDF01. Next base: position 16,285 of record JANMDF010000023.1, on the reverse strand, counting down.
TGCTCCACAGTCAGCGTGGTTTTGTACCCCTGCTTTTCCTGCTGCTCAATGGCCGCTTCGGACGTACCAATGGCATTACAGGCCTTAATGAAATCAGCAAGCCCAGCATCCACCGCCGCACACTGCGCTGCCAGGGGATGGTTCGGAGAAATCGCCACAAAAGCCGCACCGAACAAAGTATCCGGCCTGGTGGTGAACACCCGCAATACTTCACCGTTATGGGTCAGGCGAAAATCCACATGTGCCCCGACGGATTTTCCAATCCATTTTTCCTGCATGAGGCGGACTTTTTCCGGCCAGCCGTTCAAGTGCTGCAGCCCATCCAGCAAGGCATCGGCATAGGCAGTGATCTTTAAGAACCACTGCATCTGCTCCCGTTTTTCCACCAGCGCACCGGAACGCCAGCCACGGCCATCTATCACCTGTTCATTGGCCAGCACCGTATTTTCCACCGGATCCCAGTTAACATAGGATTTTTTACGATAAGCCAACCCCTTGTCCAGGAACGCCAGGAAAAACATCTGTTCAAATTTATAATAATCTGGTGAACATGTGGCCAGTTCACGGCTCCAGTCATAGGCAAGTCCCATGCGCTGCAGTTGCTGACGCATGGTCGCCATATTGCTGTCTGTCCAGACTTTTGGGTGCACCTTGTTTTGAATGGCCGCATTCTCCGCAGGCAGGCCAAACGCATCCCAACCCATCGGGTGGAGCACATCATAACCCTGCGCTTTGCGAAAGCGAGCGATCACATCCCCCAGGGTATAGTTACGCACATGCCCCATGTGGATATTCCCCGAAGGATACGGGAACATTTCCAGGACATAATACGGCTTTTTAGGGATGGCATCCGTTGCCGCAAAGGTATTGCGGCTGCGCCAGCAGTCCTGCCATTTGGCTTCGCTGGCCTGAAAGGGGTAGCGCGCCGCCATATTCATGGTGTGCGCTCCCTATTCCGCCGCCTGTTCAATTTTCAACTGACGCGCACGGGTAAGGATAGCATTCTCCAACTGACGCGCAGCAGCATCACTGCTGGGCACATCCCGCCAGGTGCCACCCTGCTGCACCTGCTTGAACAGAGAAACTTTGACCCCATCAGAACGCAAGGCTGTATCGCGGATAAAAATATTGACCTTAGTACGCTCATTCGGCGTTGCCGCCGGTGTGTACCAGTCGGTAATAATCACCCCACCAAAGGGATCTGCAGAAGTAAGCGGCATGAACGAAATCGTATCCAGGCTGGCCTTCCATAAAAAGGCATTGACGCCAATACCAGTATCGCCTGAACTTTCCTTTGTTTTTTTACCACCAAACAAGGTAAAGCCCTGTTCATTGCCACTGAGTGTGCCAGTTTTTGCCCGTTTTTTCTCCATACGGGTTTGCGGCACATCGGGTGTAGATTCCACACTGCTGCAGGCTGACAGCAGGCAGGCACTTAACAATACCACACTGGATATTCTGGAAATCGAAAAAACATGAATACGCATCATTGAACCGCTCTTGCTTGCTCAGTCTGCCAGCGGTTAATCGTACCACCCCCGACACCTGAAATTATTCCCAGCTGCCGTTCTACGCAGAATAAAGAAAAAGGGCAACAGCGAACTGTTGCCCTTGATCTATTAGTAATGTTCGACCAGTGGTCGAAGAATTTAGAAGTCTAAACGGCTTCCGAAGATGATCGTAGAACCTTCGTTGTCTTGAGCAGCACCGCCGCTTGACTGATAGTCAAACATGGTTGCTTCAACAAAGGTGCTAAGACCTGGAGCCACTTTGTAGGTAGCGCCAACGCCATATGTGGTCAGCTCGTTATCGGTGCTGCTGGTCTGGATGCCTTCGTTAGAAGAGAACAGCGCGTTTGCACCAACAATGAATGGACCGGTTTCATACTGCAGGCCAACGTTGAATGCTTCAGCATCATCGTCGTTAGCAGAACCAGAAGCGTAACCGGACTGACCGTTCAGGACGTAGCCACCACCGAGGGTGAAGCCCATGTAACCCAAACGTGCGCCAAAAGCGAGGGCAGATACATCTTCGTAGTCTGTGACATCACTTTTCGCACTGGCACCAACGTAACCAGCAGACAGTTCAGCCATCAATGCGTTGAACTCTTGCTTGTAGTTTACGCCGATTTCGTAGAAGTTTTCAAAGCTTGTACGATCCAGCAGGCCTTGTGTTGTACCACCAACAGTGTCGGTGCGGTTTACGCCACCCAGTGAACTGTAATCACCATCAGCCGCAAAGCTGGCACCAAACTGGAAGCCAGCAAAACGTGGAGAGAAATAGGTGATTTTTGGTGCCTGACGGCTGTCAAATGCCTTGTAAGCATCTTCAATACCAGCAGTGGTATCAATGCCGTTAGCAATGTTTGTGGTGTTGATGAAATCGGTGTATTGACCGAGCGCACCGCCTTTACCAAAATCGGTAGGCGCGTATGTGCTCAGACGATCGGCAGCACCATCAACTTCACCAAGCTCAACTGTACCCCAGTCACCGCCCAGGAAGATGAAATATTCATCAGCAGCTTCGCCTTCGTTACGCTCTGGCAGCAACTGTGCTTTTGCACCATACTTCAGGCCTTCATCGCTAGTACCTTCAATGTGCAGGAATGCATCAGTGTCGGTCTCCGCGCCGTGGCCACGCAGGTTTGTATCAAGATCTTCGTCGGTAACACCGGCGTTGAACTGAACACTACCACCCAGGGTTACTGTCAGCGGGGCTGCAGCAGGGCTGGTTGGCTGTGCGCTTGCGATATTCGCAAGAGCCAGAGCACTGACAAGTGCCGTCGTGCCAAACAAAATTTTCTTCATTATCAAGGTCTCCATGATTGGTGGATCACAACAAATACGCTGTGCAATGTGTTTGGGCATACAAACAGATTTTATAAAAGCAAGGTATATAATTCTAAGCAACAATCATTGATCTTCTTTGATGTGTGGCGTTGACGACACAATTTTACCGGGGAGAAACAGGGAAACCCCAGCCACACCGTGGATATTAGGTAGATTCCGGGCTCTTTTGAAATGCTGAACCCCTATCCCACCCAGTAAAAAATTATAGGCAGGCACCTTGGATAATAATCGTGCCACTTGATAATAACCCAGGCTTTTAGCACCAGGATGGGTTGCCGTTGGTAATATCGGACTCAGTATAATAACATCTATTCCCAAGCCTGCTGCCCGCCGTATTGCCGCTGCATCGTGACAGGCGGCAGAGAGGATATACCGCTGTCGATACAGCTTTATATTGTTCTTTCCTGGCATCCGCAGTTGATGCTGATTGAAATGCAGTAGCTGCACACCGGACATAACAGGTGCAGGTGGCGACACGCCAAGAATCTGCCGCCTGCCCCCTGCCCGTCTCCGCAAGTAATTAACATATGCGTTGCGCTGCTGCGGAACGCGATGCCGGATGATCGTCATGACTGGCTGTTTGATCAGAGAAAAACTTTGCAGATAAAAGCTCTCTGGCCTTGTATCATCGGTCATTTTTATGAGATATGGCAGGTGCAGGCGTTGATGCCCATGATATAGAATGGGAGCTGGTTTGCGGCGATATGGGGGAAGCGTTGACAACATTATCACCTTTTGCAGAGAATCTGGCTGGGGTGCAAGCATGGCTTGCACAGCATACATATGCCCCTCAAGTACTAGCCGTCAGCAAAACCCAGCCGCAGGCTGTTATTGCAAACGCGCTCAACACTGGCCACCGACTGTTTGCCGAAAACCGGGTGCAGGAAGCCATTGAGAAATTTACCACCCTGAAAGCCCAGCACCCTGACTTGCATCTGCATCTGATTGGCGCGCTGCAGACCAATAAAGTAAAAGATGCCCTGGCCATCTTTGATGCGATTCACACCCTGGATCGACCAAAGTTGGCGGAAAAACTGTTTGAAGCCGCCGCAAATGGCACACCCCTGCCACCATTGTTCATTCAAATCAATACCGGAGAGGAACCACAAAAAGCCGGCATTTTACCGCCGGATGCCGATGTTTTTATTGGCGATTGCCTCAACCGCCTTCGTCTGCCGGTAGTGGGCTTGATGTGCATCCCGCCGGTGGACGATAACCCTGCCCTGCACTTTGCCCTACTGCAAACCATCGCCAGGCGTCATGGTTTGACACAACTGAGCATAGGCATGAGTAACGATTGGCAAACGGCGGTACGGTTCGGTGCAACGCATATCAGGCTGGGAACGGCGTTGTTTGGGGAAAAAGCTTAACGTTCTTTCCAAGTTAACCAGCGGTTTTCTGATGCAAAGCCTATCTCTTCAACATCCCCCAATACACCACCTACCTTTTTGACATCTATTGCTTCCCCAACAAGCTCTGCCAGTGCAGACTCAGATACATCCAAGAATTCAGCAAGCCTTCCAGCCTGCATATTCAAAAATGTTCCTGTTCCTTGCATCGCCAGTTCAAAGGTGCACAAATTGACACCCTGCCACTCATAGAGTGAGATTTTTTTAAAAATAGCAGACTCAATAACTACATCATCTCTTGACAACGTTTCCTACCTTAAGCCGCCAATTTCTGACTCAACCCATCCACATGGCTGGCCAGTTTGGCGATGCGGTTTGACAGCATTTCCAGCTGCTGCGGCGTCAAGGCATCCGCCTCACGCTGCCCCTGGTGCAGGCGGCTGTGCATCTCGGCCAGTTCATCAGCCAGCATCAATGCTGTCAGTAAAAACAGCTTTGCATCGCCCACATTGCCAGCACTGCGCGCAATTTTGCTCATCCGACCATCAACAAAATCGGCCAGCTGGCGCAACCGTGCCTCTTCGCCATCGGCACAGGCAAGGAGGTGCGGGCGGCCATTAATCATCACTTCAAGCTGCGCCACGGGTTTCTCCCAGTTCGTTGTTAATGTGATCGATTAAGACATTAATGCGCTCAATGGCGGTTTTTGCCGTTAATTCCACCGCCTGCCGTTTACGCTCTGCGGTAGAGATTTCTGCCTGCAAGCTGCGATTTTTGTGCTCAATGCTATCCAGCCGATGCTGAATAGAATTCTCAAGTCCTCGAATAGATTTTTCCAAGTTTTGAAGGGATTGCTCTAAAATTGTCATTTTTCTGTTTAGCCTTTTATCGGCGGACGTTAGCGAATTCCTGCACCGCTCGTCAACGGCAATTTACAAGAATTTGGATTGACGCTAACGAATATATGCGGGTAAATGCGCCACTTTTAATATATCAGTATTGAAAGTTCTTCTGTCATCCTGCGTGCAACGAAGGATCCCCCTGCCGCACAAGATTCTTCGCTGCGCTCAGAATGACATTCTTTTCTCAACACCTACTTTTCTCAACACCTAAAACGTCTGCTAATAGGATGTTCACATGACGCATGATGCCCGCAGCCTCGCCCACTGCATTCGCTTTCTGGCCATGGATGCCGTCGAGGCCGCCAACTCCGGCCACCCGGGCATGCCCATGGGCATGGCAGATGTAGCAACGGTATTGTTTCAAGATTTCATGCGCATTGACCCCAGTCAGCCGGACTGGCCGGATCGGGATCGCTTTGTGCTGTCTGCCGGTCACGGTTCCATGTTGTTGTACGCGCTGGGGTATCTGCTGGGGTATCCAGAGATGACCATCGAGCAGATTAAAAATTTTCGCCAGATGGGCGCGTTGACTGCCGGACACCCGGAAATCCACCGCAGTGTTGGCATTGAAACCACCACCGGCCCGCTTGGCCAGGGCTTGGCCAATGCCGTTGGTATGGCTATTGCAGAACGCTTATTACAGGCACGGTTCGGGGATAATCTTGTAAATCATTACACCTATGTCATTGCTGGTGATGGTTGCCTGATGGAGGGAATCAGCCAGGAAGCCATTACGCTGGCTGGACACTTACGCCTCAACAAATTGATTGTGCTGTTTGATGACAATAGCATTTCGATTGATGGTGCCACCAGCCTGTCCACCAGTGAGGATCAGCTGCTGCGCTTTCAGGCGGCTGGCTGGCACACACAAGCCATTGATGGGCATGATCATGCAGCCATTCATCAGGCTATTGCCACCGCCAGAAATAGCGATAAACCCGCCATGATTGCCTGCAAAACCAAGATTGCCTACGGTGCGCCTACCAAAGCAGGCACAAACGGCGCGCATGGCTCTCCCCTGGGCAAAGATGAGATTGCCGCCACCAGGGCTGCACTTAACTGGCCACACGCCCCCTTTGTCATTCCTGCTGACTTACTGGAAGCCTGGCGCAGCATTGGTCGCAAAGGATTAACCTATCGCCAACAGTGGCAAGAACGCTTGACAGCGACAGCACCAGCCATACAGACGCGTTTTACGAATGCCATTAACGGCGATCTGGATGCCGGTTGGCAGGAAGCCCTGCTGGAGTTGAAAAAGCAGGCAACCAGCGAACAACCGAAAATCGCCACTCGCGCCGCCAGTGGCCGCGTGCTGGAAACCCTGGTGCCTGCCATTCCGGCGATGATTGGTGGCTCTGCTGATTTAACCGGTTCCAACAATACCCGCATTAAAGATATGCAGGCCATAAAGCCCGATGATTTCCAGGGTCGTTATCTGCACTGGGGGATTCGCGAACATGCTATGGCGGCCGCTATGAATGGTATGGCACTGCATGGCGGTATTATCCCCTACAGTGGTACATTCCTGGTGTTCAGTGATTACTGTAAACCGGCCTTGCGTCTGGCATCCTTGATGGAACAACGGGTTATTCATGTCTTCACCCACGATTCCATTGGTGTGGGCGAAGATGGCCCTACCCATCAGCCGGTGGAGCATCTGGCCATGTTGCGTGCTATTCCGAATATGCAGGTGTTCCGTCCTGCCGATCTGGTGGAAACCCTGGAATGCTGGGCATTGGCAATCAGCAGTGTAAAAACCCCAAGCGTGCTGGCACTCACCCGCCAGAACCTGCCCACCGTACGCACCACCTATACCGAACAAAACCTATCGGCACAGGGTGCGTATATTCTGAAAGCCTGTGACGGCAAGCCGGATGTGTGCCTGATTGCCACGGGGTCGGAAGTGCACCTGGCACTGCAATTGGCCGATACCCTTGCAGCTGCGGGGGTGAAGGCACAGGTGGTTTCCATGCCCTGCTGGTTGTTGTTTGACCAGCAGTCGCAACACTACAAAAACACTGTATTGCCTGCAAACACCCTGAAGGTTGCCATTGAAGCCGCCAGCCCGTTTGGCTGGCACAAATACATCGGCAGTGATGGATTGATGATTGGTATGGAAGGCTTTGGTGCCTCAGCACCAGCAGAAAAACTATATGCACATTTTGGTTTTGGCCTTGATACCATGCTCGCCAGAATCCAACACCGCCTAAGCACACGTGTCGCGGCCTGAGCGTATTTTATTCATCACCGCATCACGCATTGGTGATGCCGTGCTGACCACAGGAGTGTTAAACGCACTGCTTGCACGCTATCCTGGTGCCGAAGTGACCGTTGCTTGCGGCGCTCCTGCAGCAAAACTGTTTGCTGGCGTGCCAGGCATTATCCGCGTTCACCCGATGATCAAACGCCCATACGGTGGCCATTGGCGGGATCTATGGCGCATGGCGGTACCGACACGCTGGACACATATTGTGGATTTACGCCACTCCCTCACCAGTTATGTCTTGCGTACCCGCCACAGAAATATTTTTACCGGTGGTGATCCTGCCCTGCATAAAGTAGAACAGTTCAGTGCCGTATTAAAGGATGGCCAGATTCATCCCCCACACCTGTGGCTTCGTCCCCATGATACGGCGGATGCCGCCGCCTTATTGCCGGATAACCAGCCAGTACTGGCCGTGGGTGCAACAGCCAACTGGCGTGGCAAACAGTGGCCAGTGGAAAATTTCTTAAAAATGATCCAGCATCTTACCAGTGACACGGGATGTTTTAATGATGCCAGCATCGCCCTGGTTGCCGCCCCCGATGAACGTGAACAGGTACAACCGCTTTTCGATGCCCTGCCCGCTTCTCGAGTCATTGATCTGATTGGCAAGGGGGATTTGCTCACCACTGCCGCCTGCCTGCAGCGTGCAACACTCTATATTGGCAATGATTCCGGCCTGATGCATATGGCCGCAGCCATGGGCACACCTACCCTGGGGTTGTTTGGCCCCAGTAATGACACCTGGTATCGCCCGTGGGGCGCGCATACCGCCTTTGTGCGCACCCCGGAAAGCATGGCTGAACTGACCAGCCATCCTGAATATGACCATCGCACCACGGGCAGCCTGATGTACAGCTTACCTGTTGAAACGGTTGTAGAGGCTGCGGAAACGCTCTATAAACGCTATCATGCCTAAACTATCCGCCCTGGTCGTCGCCCATAACGAAGAAAACCGCCTGGCGGCATGCCTGGCGCAACTGACGTTTGCAGATGAACTGGTGGTGGTACTGGATAAATGCACCGATAATTCCAAGGCCATTGCCGCACAGTTCACCAGCCACCTGATCGAAGGCATCTGGGATCTGGAAGGCTCGCGTCGCAATACGGGTATTGATGCCTGCACCGGCGACTGGATTTTTGAAGTTGACGCCGATGAAATCGTGCCGCCAACGCTGGCGGCAGAAATCCGCCAGGTGATTGCATCACCTAAAGCCGATTACTATCTGGTGCCCATTGATAACTATGTCGGCAAGCGTCTGGTGCGTTATGGCTGGGGCGGATCGTTCGGGACATCCTCAGACCTGGCACTGTTTCGTAAAACCGCCAAACGCTGGGGCAGCCAGCGCGTCCACCCCAGCCTGACGCTCAACGGTATCCGTGGACATAAATTGATGCACGGTATCATCCATCATGTGGATGATAACCTGGCAGATATGCTGCAACGCCTGAACCGCTACAGCAGCCTGAAGGCGCAAGACCTCGTAGACACTGGCCGCATTGGCAATTTTCCAGCCAATATCCGCCGGTTTTTCAGCCGGTTTTTCAAGTGCTACATCCGCCGTCATGGCTATCGCGAAGGCATATACGGCTTTTCCACGGCACTGTGTGCCGCCCTGTTTCCGATTCTATCGTATCTGAAAGCACGAGAATTGCAGGAAAAACAACGTTATGACTAGTGGATCCGATCAACCCCTGCAGGCCTTACAGCAAGTCTGGCAACAGTATCTGGACAGCCTGACCCATGATCCGGCAGCGATGCAGCAGATGCAGGGGCTATGGCAGTTCTGGCAAAGCCTTGCAGCCCCGGCTATGAAAGGATATGCTGCACCACATGTCCATTCACACACCACCCCAGGAAGCCCATTTGCTGGCACAACCACACCCCATACACCGGCTTGGCCCCCGCCCGCTGCCGCTGCACCTGGCGATCTGCATCAGCTTTTACATGAGCTTGAACGGCGTCTTTCAAGCATCGAAGCAAGACTCCACCGCCTTGAGCAAGGTCTTACCCCCAGCCCTTAAACTGGCTTTGGAACAATGCAGCCAGCACCTGACGCCTAATCAAGTCCTGGCCTTCAGTCAACAGCAGTTGGCCGCCGTCATCAGTGGTATTCACTGTTATCAATCCAGCACCTACAGCCGCGCCCTGCCCGCCGCACCAGTCATCTGGCAGGAAGGCTGCAGCCGTGTTCTGGATTACGGCGTCTTCTGCCCTGACGTTGCGCATGCAAAACCGCTGCTGGTGATCCCTTCGCTGGTCAACAAAGCCTATATCCTGGATTTGTCTTCGAAGCGCAGTTTTTTGCGCTATCTCTGCCGTCAGGGCTGGCGTCCCCTGCTGGTGGAGTGGGACAGCCCAACAGGGATAGAACGTGATTTTACCCTGACCGATTACATTGCCGGTCGGCTGGATATGTTACTGCACCAGTTACCTGTCAGTGGTGCTATCCCAGTACTGGGGTATTGCATGGGCGGGATGCTGGCACTGGCCATGGCGCAACGCCAGCCACAACGGATCAGCCGCCTGGTACTCCTGGCCACGCCATGGGATTTCACGCCCGCCAGCTCCGAAGGCCAACGCCAGCATCTAAAGATGCTCCGCCCCATGCTGGACACTATTTTGCAACAGCAAAAGGTACTGCCGGTGGATCTGCTGCAAACATTGCTGGCCAGCACCGATATGTTTGGGGTCTGCCAACGCTATATGGCACTGGCGGATATTCAGGATACTCAAACACGCGGGCATCTGGTCGCTATTGAAGACTGGCTGAATGATGGCATTGATCTGGCCGCACCCGTGGCCAGGGAATGCCTGTTTGACTGGTATCTGCACAACCTGCCGGCAACGGGGCAATGGCGGGTGGCCGGACAGGCCATTCTGCCGCAGCGCATCCAGCAACCCGTACTGCTGGTCAATGCAGCACGCGACCGCATTGTGCCCGTAGCATCCAGTCAGATGCTGTCTAGCGTTTTACCCTGTACAGAAACCTTAACACCGAACACGGGTCATATTGGCATGGTGGTGGGCAGGAATGCACACACGGCGATGTGGCAACCGGTCAACGCGTGGTTGGGGCAATAATCCTTGCCGGCACTCCTGCAGCCAGCATCCCATCCGGCACATCCTGATTAACGACAGCATGCGCGGCAACGACAGCACCCTTGCCAATCGTAATCCTTCCGATGATGGTAGCACCGGTGTATACTGTCACACCATCCGCCAGCACAGGATAAGCGTCATCTTTACCCGCCCGCCCCAGTGTCACATGCTGATACAATGTGACGTTATTACCAATCACTGCACCATCACCAATGACAATGCCTACCGGGTGCGGCAGCTGCAAGCCCTCGCCAATCCTGGCTAACGGGCTGATATGCGAAGCATACCGGCTGATCAACTGTAGCTGTACGAATTTTGCCAGTATTTTTCCAGGCAACCCCTTTGGGCGCACACGCACCATTAGATTTACCAGGCGGACAGCATCAAAAGCGGGATTCAAACTCAGACGAAGCATATGGTTCCTAAAAATGCGGTTGTCATTCTGAGCACAGCGAAAAATCCAATGCGGATCCTTCGCTACGCTCAGAGCCTGTCCTGAGTGCAACGAAGGAATGACAAAGACTACTCTGTAACACAGCCCTGCCATCCTGGCCAAGCCTGATTGCCTCTTGACGAATGGTATTTCTTGCCCTATTCGTTCTCCCCTTTATAGAATTCTACCAGAGGTATTTCCGTCATGTCGCGTCGTTGTGAACTAACTGGCAAAGGTGTTTTATCTGGCAACAACGTCAGCCATGCCAACAATAAAACCAAGCGTCGTTTTCTGCCAAACCTCCAGAAAGTCAGCCTGCACAGCGATGTATTGCAGCAGGATTTCATCTTTCGCGCCTCCATGAATGGACTGCGTACTGTTGAGCACAACGGTGGTCTGGATGCGTTTCTCCTCAGCGTTGCCGATCCCAAATTACCCGAAGAAGCCCGCAAGGTAAAAGCCAAAATCAAGGCTGCTAAAACTAAAGCTACTGCATAAAGTATGCTCTCCACCTGGCCTGAATTATTGACAGGCTGGCTGGCCAGTCTGCCACCCGCCTATGTTATGGGTCTTGAACTGCTGGTGGCTTTTGGTGGCCTGTTGCTGTTGATCCGCCTGTTTGGTGAGGCTGGCGGCTTTGTCTTCATGCCCCTGGCCGTGATTGCGGCCAATACACAAGTGTTAAAAGCCGTTCAGTTTCCATTTTACCAGGATCCTGTCGCCCTGGGCACGATCCTGTTTTCAGCAACCTATCTGGCAACCGATATTCTGACCGAGTTGTACGGCAAGGCTTCAGCGCGTAAAGCCGTGTGGATCGGCTTTGTTTCTTACCTGCTGTTTGTCGTGTATATGCTGATCACCATTGGCTATGCACCCTTAACCCCTGAACAGGCCGGGGAAGGAATGGCCTGGAATCTGCCGTACCAGGATCATATGAAAGCACTGTTCCTGCCAGCCCCGGCATTTTTCCTGGCCAGCATGTGTTCTTATCTCATCAGTCAGTTTCATGATGTCTGGCTATATGACTGGATTCGCGGCAAAACTGGTAACAAGATGTTGTGGTTGCGTAATAACGTGGCCACCATGATCTCTGCATTTATCGATAACCTGGTATTCAGCGTGCTGGCCTGGAAAGTGTTTGCGCCAGCACCGATTGATAACCACAGCCTGATATACACCTATATTCTGGGCACTTATCTGTTACGCGTGGTGATTGCACTGCTGGATACACCATTTTTGTACCTGGCACGGGCAACGCTGAAGCCAAAGCTACCCGTGGCTGCGCCAGCCCCCCTACCGGCATAAATGCCAGAAAACACAAACCCCACTACCTTTTCGTTTACTGTTAATAAAACAGATGGCCGTGCTCGCACCGGCACCTTAACAACACCCCATGGTGTAGTGCAGACACCGGCGTTTATTTTCTGTGCCACTAAGGCCGCCATACGGGTTGCCACACCGTCGGTGCTGCGCGAAGCTGGCACCCAGATTATCTTGGGCAATACCTACCACCTGATGCTGCAGCCCGGGGCTGATCTGATTGCCAATCAGGGTGGCTTGCAGAAATTTACTGGCTGGCGGGGTCCTATGTTCACCGATTCCGGTGGTTTTCAGATTTTCAGCATGGGGCATGGCCTGATTGCCGATGAAATCAAGGGGCGGCGCACCAGTAAGAATGAAAAAAGCCTGTTGAAAATCACGGAACAGGGGGCAACGTTTCGTTCCTATGTTGATGGCCGTAAATGGACATTAACCCCTGAACAGTCGATTGAGATTCAACGCCAGTTGGGGGCTGACCTGATTGTTGTGCTGGATGAATGCACCCCGTTTCATGTTGATAAAGACTATACCGCCCGCTCGATGCACATGACCCATCGCTGGGGGCAACGCTGTCTGGCGGAATTTAAGCGTAAAGATGATGGTCGTCAGGCACTGTATGGTATTATTCAAGGTGGCGTGTACCAGGATTTACGCACGGAGGCCTGTGATTTCGTGAATCAGCAGGACTTTAACGCCCATGCCATTGGTGGCAGTCTGGGCGAGCACCGCGAGCAGATGTATGAAGTTGTTGACTGGTGTATGCAGACGCTGCGCCAGGATCGCCCCGTGCACCTGCTGGGTATTGGTGGGATTCGTGATATCTGGGAGAACGTCGGCGTTGGCGTGGATACGTTTGATTGTGTCCATCCCACCCGCCTTGCCCGTCACGGGGGTGCTTTAACGCGCTATAAGGCGAATGAACGCCGCAACATGCGTAATGCCGTGTATGCCAATGATCCGAATCCCATTGAGCCTGGCTGTACCTGTTACACCTGTCAAAATTTCAGTCGCGCCTATGTGCATCACCTGGTGCGTACATCCGAGCCACTGGCTTATACGCTGTTGTCTATCCACAATATTCATTTCATGAATACGTTGCTTGCCACTATCAGACAGGCTATTGAACAGGGCAGATTTGCCGCTGAGAAAAAAGCCTGGCTGGAGGATTTAACACAAAATGACCAAGCCGAAAACAGCTTCACTGTTTAAGGCCGTATCGCCCTATCTGGCACCTTATAAGGGGCGTATGATACTGGCTTTATTGGCGATGGTCGTCGCAGCCGCTACGGTTCTGGCCGTTGGTCAGGGCATGCGCCTGGTGGTGGATCAAGGTTTTGCCGCCCATAATCAGGAATTGTTGAGCCAGTGGAGCTGGCTGTTATTTGTGATTATTCTGGTGATGGCGGGCGCCAGTTTTACCCGATCAAACCTGCTCAGCAATATTGGTGAAGGCATGGTGCGCCGATTACGGGAAGCCGTATACGCTCATCTGCTGCGTCTGAGTCCTGCCTATTATGATGTGCGTCAGACAGGTAGCCTGCTGTCCGGCTTAACCGCTGATACCACCCTGATTCAGACTGTATTCACCGGTGTGTTGCCGGTAGCTTTACGCAACTTTATTATGCTGGTGGGCGGTCTGTTCATGCTGTTTCTGACCAGTACCAAGCTGAGTTTATATGTGCTGGCCGGTGTACCGCTGATTCTGCTGCCGATTATTACCCTGGGGCGTAAATTACGCTTGTATTCCAGGCAGGTGCAGGATCATCTGGCCGAAGCCAGTGCGCATCTATCAGAAAGCCTGCAGGCGGTACGCACCGTGCAGGCCTTTGGTCGCGAAGCCTTCGAGCAGCAGCAGTTCGCACGCAATAATCAGAAAGCATTACTGGTTGCCGCCAAACGTAACCGCATTCGTGCCTTTCTGGCGGCCATGGTGATCAGCCTGGTGTTTGGTGGCGTGACGTTTGTATTGTGGGTTGGCGGTATGGATGTGCTGTCCGGCACAATGTCGCCTGGTGATCTGGCGGGTTTTGTCTTTTATGCCGTGATCGTGGCCAGTTCTGTTGGTGGTATGGCGGATTTACAGGGCGATCTGGCCAAAGCCAGCGGTGCCATGGAACGCCTGCTGGATATTCTCAATACGCCTGCATTAATTGCCTCCCCGGCACACCCAACACCACTGCCCGAACCCCTGACGGGTGCGCTCTCCCTGAAGAATCTGAGTTTTGCCTATCCCATGGCACCCGATGCCCCAACGCTGCACGACTTCAGCCTTGATATTGCGGCACGCGAGACCGTGGCTTTTGTTGGTCGCTCCGGCGCCGGAAAATCAACAATTTTTTCACTGCTGCAACGCTTTTACAATCCATCCAGCGGGCAGATTACCCTAGATGGTGTCCCCATTCAGCAGCTGGCCGTTGGTGCCTATCGCGGCGTGCTGGCTACCGTCAGTCAGGAACCGTTTATTTTTGCCGGCAGTGTTGCCGATAATATCCGTTATGGCAATCTTGCAGCAGATGATGCTGCCGTGATTGCAGCGGCAAAAGCAGCCTATGCGGATGCCTTTATCACCGCATTACCAGAGGGATACAATACGTCTTTGGGCGAAAAAGGGGTGCGTATTTCCGTGGGGCAGAAACAGCGGATTGCCATTGCCCGCGCTTTTCTACGGCATCCAACAATTCTGCTGCTGGATGAAGTCACATCGTCGTTGGACAGTCTCAGTGAACAACATATCCAGCAAGCCCTGGATCACCTGCGCCAAACCTGTACCACCTTGATTATTGCCCATCGTCTCAGCACCGTACAGCAAGCGGATCGGATTGTAGTGCTGGATTCGGGGCGCATCAGTGCTATCGGCACGCATCAGGAGCTGCTGTCAATATCGTCCTTGTATCAGGAACTGTGCGCCCTGCAGTTGGGAAAAGGAACATAAATGATGCATGCTTGTTGCCTATCCCCGTAAGGTTGACGCCGCAGTCAGCAGATCCAACCACATCATGACTTGCCGAAAAATGTTTTGAAACCGGTCACACGCGTATCATCCGATTCAAAAAAAGAAGCCCGCTGGCGAACCAGCGAGCCTTTAGGAATCATAGATGGAGCGACATCACAAAAGAGGTATAGCACGCAAAATATTAAAAATGAATTAAAAAGTGATGTGAATCACATTTTATTATCGTATTGCGTTATTTTTTTAGCACAACAGGCGCAATGTGCGTTCAGCCCCCCGCCAGCACGCGCCGAATGATCTCAATATCATCAGCAAACATCTTATCTTCCAGCATCAGGGCTTCCACGGTTTTCACCGCGTGCATCACCGTGGTGTGATCACGACCACCAAAGGCGCGGCCAATATCCGGCAGGGATCTGGTGGTCAGCTGTTTTGCAAAATACATGGCCACCTGACGTGGACGGGCAATCTGGCGAGCCCGGCGGGCAGACTGCATGTCAGCAATACGCAAATTAAAGTGTGTGGCTACAGCCTGCTGAATATCATCAATCGTGATCCGGCGGTCATTGGCACGCAGCAGATCCTTCAACAGACGCTTGGTACTCTCCATAGTTACCGGTTCACCGACAAAACTGGCATGAGCGGTAATACGGTTCAGGGCTCCTTCCAGTTCCCGGACATTGGATACCACTTTGCCGGCCAGGTATTCCAGAACCTCGGCGGGTACCGGTGCCGGCATTTTTTCGGCCTTGGCCTGCAGAATCCCTAAGCGTAATTCAAAGGATGTGGGATGAATATCGGCCACCAGCCCCCAACCCAGGCGTGATTTGAGACGCTCTTCCATACCCTCCAGATCGCTGGGGGATTTATCGGCAGAGATAATAACCTGGCGGTTCTGATCAACCAGAGCGTTAAACGTATGGAAAAATTCTTCCTGGGTGGAGTCTTTGCCGCTGATGAACTGCACGTCATCAATCATCAGTACATCCACAGAGCGGAACTGCTCCTTGAAGGATACGGTATCTTTAAAACGCAATGCCTTCACAAACTGATACATGAATTTTTCAGCCGACAGATAAATGACCCGGCGTTGCGGGTGGCATTTGGCAATATGCC
>JANMDF010000001.1:0-8176 GCA_031376145.1 Alphaproteobacteria bacterium | reverse complement strand
CCTGCAAAATAAGTTGAAGGATCATGCGGGGCTTGCAGTGTAGCACCGGTATTGGCTTGCGTGCACCGCACTATCAGGAGATGCTGCACCGCCGCCCGGATGTAGGTTTTCTGGAAATACATCCAGAAAACTACACCGGTGGCGGTGTACATCGCTTGTTTTTACAACATCTTAAAGATGTCTATCCTTTAAGTTTTCATTGCGTTGGTCTGTCCCTGGGATCCGCCGATGGTCTTGATACAGCGCATCTTGCAGCGATTAAACGGCTGGTAGATGCCTTCCAGCCTGTTTTTGTCTCTGACCACCTGTCGTGGAGTCGTCATGGCGATGCGGCCTTCCCGGATCTGCTGCCGTTGCCGTATACGGATGAATCCTTAGATATTTTCTGTCAGCATATTGATCAGGTACAGACCACGCTGCAACGGCAGATATTGATCGAAAATCCCTCAACCTATTTGAATTTTACCCATCATACCTACAGCGAACCCGAATTTCTTACGGAGATGGTGCGGCGCACTGGCTGTGGCTGGCTGTGTGACCTTAATAATATCTATGTCAATGCCCATAACCATAATCTTGATGTGCAGGACTGGCTGGATCACGCACCATGGGATACGGCGCAGGAGATCCATCTGGCAGGACATAAAACAATAGAGCAAGACGGAATCGGCCTGCTGATTGATGACCATGGCAGTGCAGTATGCGATGCCGTATGGGATTTGTATGCACAGGTTTTGCGGCGCGGCTGCAGGGCGGCAACGCTGATTGAATGGGACAGCGATATACCACCTTTGGATGTGTTGCTGGCCGAACAGCAGAAAGCAGTGGCAATTCAGCACCAGTACACTGTCGAGGCCATATGCGCCTGAAAGCGTTACAGCAGTCTTTTGCTGCATCCCTGCAACGTCAGGGGGATGCTGATCTTGTGCCACTGATTCAGCAGACATACGGTCTGCACCCTGCGCAGCGTCTGGCGGTGTATCGCAATAATGTGGTACTCAATGCGCTGGGTAGTCTGCGTGACACCTTTCCGGTGGTTGTGCAACTGGTGGGTGAGGACTGTTTTGCTGGTACTGCACAGCGGTTTATCCTGGCACACCCGCCACAACAGGCCTGTTTAAGTGCGTATGGCGGTAGATTCGCTACCTTTCTTGCCGAAGACCCTGCCACTTGTGTGCTTACCTACCTGCCGGGGGTAGCGCGTCTGGAATGGGCAAGAAATATTGCCTATTATGCGCCTGATGCGCCGATATTAACGGTAGCAGATTTACAAACGGACAGCCTGGATACCCTGATGCTTACACCCCATCCAGCCTTTACCCTGTTATTGGAAGATCACCCTGTATACAGCATCTGGCAGTGGCATCAGCAACCCAGCGACACCCTGTTGCTTTCAGCCACCGGTGAAGGGGTTGCCATCAGCCGTGATGCAGTTGGCAATGTGGATATGACCCTGTTATCACCTGTACAAACAGTCTTTTTACAGACACTGCAAAGCCAGCCGCTGGCTGCGGCACTGGAAGCAGCCTGTGCTGTCGATCCTGCTTTAAATGTCACTGAGATGCTGACATTGCTGCTGGATGGAGCATTTTTTCAACCCGGGTCGTCATCCTGAGCACAGTGAAGGATGACACCGAAATCCCATAAGGAATCCACCATGACTCACACCTGCTGCGCACGGTTAAGCCGCCTGTATCAACGCCTCACCACATTTGCCGAGCAGTGGCCGCTGGCGTTGCTGCAGCTGTTTATCCGGTTTTATATGGCGCGTATTTTTTTTGAATCCGGCCTGGTAAAACTAAGCAGTCCGGCGGCACAGATTGATCTGTTCCGCACGGAATATCACGTGCCGGTGCTGTCGCCGGAAGCCGCCTATTACCTGTCGATGATCGGGGAATTGACACTGCCAGTGTTATTATTGCTGGGGTTGGGCGCACGTTTTGCCGCCGCCGGCATGTTATTGATGACCCTGATGATCGAGCTGTCTTACGAACATTACCTGGAGCATGATTTCTGGGGGATGCTGCTGGGGCTTATTTTACTGGGCGGTGCAGGCAAGTTGTCCTTGGATGCCTGGGCAAAGAAACGGTTTACGGTATAAAAGCAGTTTACGCATGTCACCATCCCCCCACATCGCTGCCGCCCCGATGATGGACTGTACAGATCGGCACTGCCGGTATCTGTACCGCCTGATGAGCAGGCATATCGTGTTATATTCCGAGATGATTACGGCACAAGCCATCCTGCATGGTGATCTGGAAAAACTGCTGGGGTATAATACAGGTGAAAATCCCCTGATCCTGCAAGTTGGGGGCAGTGATCCGGAAAAGATGGCAAAGGCCGTAAAGCTGGCGGAACCGTTTGGCTATGATGGTTATAATATTAATGTCGGCTGTCCAAGCCCACGGGTCAGCAGTGGCCGCTTTGGAGCCTGCCTGATGTATGAACCCACCACCGTGGCCGCCTGTGTAACAGCGATGCGGGGTGCAACAGATAAGCCAGTTACCGTAAAAACCCGTTTAGGCGTTGATGATCAGGACAGTGACGAACATTTGTATGCCTTCATCAATACCGTTGCTGCTGCAGGCTGTGATACGTTTATTCTGCATGCCCGCAAAGCCTGGCTGAAGGGACTGAATCCCAAACAAAACCGCACCATTCCCCCATTGCAGTACGAACGGGTGCACCGGCTGAAACAGGCATTTCCAAACCTTCATATTATCATCAATGGTGGCCTTGCCACCCTGCCCGCCATTGCTGAACAATTACAGTACTGTGATGGTGTGATGATTGGCCGCGCCCTTTATGACCGCCCGTTTCTGGCAGCAGAACTGGAACAGGCGTTCTGGCAGACCCCCCTGCCCGACCGACACGATGTTGCCAGACAGTATTGTGATTATGTTGCCAATATGCAGCAGCAGGGCTGTTCCCTGCCCCTGATGCTCAAACACGCGCACGGCCTGTTTGCTGGCTTACCTGGCGCAAAAGCCTGGAGAACGCTGCTCAGTGAAGATGCACGGCGGTTGCCAGCAGGGGCATGGTTGGAAAGCGTTGAGAATTTTTTATGCACCTGAACTGGCACAACAACACCCCAATATCAACGCTGTTTGACGATGTATATTACAGCATGGATGACCCGCTGGCGGAAAGTACCAGCGTGTTTTTAGCGGGCAATACCCTCCCAGAACGGCTACATAAAAGTAAAGCAGTGCATGTGGTGGAAACTGGATTTGGCACCGGTCTGAATTTTCTGCTCACCTGGACGGCCTGCCATGGGACAACCGCCCTGCGCTATACCAGTGTTGAGTTGTACCCCCTCACACCTGCTGATATGCGCCGCGCCCTCGCCGTATGGCCAAGTCTTACGCCGTTTGCAGAACAATTGCTGTCTGCCTGGAAAAACATTGATTTCAATCAACCTTGCGTCACGGCCAATCTGCCTGGTTGTATTCTGACACTGTATTTCGGCGATGCTGGCCAGTGTTACAGTAAAACAGATTTTACAGCCGATGCCTGGTATCTGGATGGCTTTGCGCCGAAAAAAAATCCTGGCATGTGGACACCACAGCTTTTCGCCGCCATGGCACGGCAAAGCCGAACAGGCACCACCTTCAGTACCTTTACAGCGGCAGCGGTGGTGCGTGAAGGGCTACGAGATAGTGGTTTTGTGGTTGAGCGCGTACCTGGCTTTGGCCGCAAACGCCACCGGCTGCAGGGTTACTGGCCATGACCTACGATCATATCATTATCGGCGCCGGTATTGCTGGATGCAGTGCTGCCGCATTACTTGCCGAGCGTGGAAAACAGGTACTGCTACTGGATGCTGGCGAGATCGCCGGTGGCGCCAGCGGCAACACTGCCGGTGCTCTATATCCCCACCTGACCGCCAGCCCCAGCCCATCCGCACGTATACACCTGGCAGCATTGGACTATACAACCGCCTGGCTGCAACGCGTTGCACCAGAATACTGGCATCCCTGCGGAATGCTGTTGCTGGCGAAAACGCCGGATGACATTGTGCGCCTTGAAAAAATATCCGCATTATACCCACAGCACACCCGACTGTTATCTACCACTGAAGCCAAAGCATTGACGGGAGTACCCCTTGATGAAGCAGGACTGTTCCTACCGCAATCCGGCTGGTTACACCCCCTACAATTATGCAGAAAACTGCTGTCCGCCCCCAATATCACCATCAAAACCCACACGCGGGTGGAGAATATTCAGCGTACAGGCCATAGCTGGCGGGTACAGTCATCTGAAGGCACATCTGTTTGTCAACAGCTGATCCTGGCCAGCGGCTGGCAGACAGGCGACTTTCTGCCACTGCGTCTTACACCGGTACGGGGACAGATGGCAGTGATCCAGACCAATACTGTAAGCCAGACACTGCAAACAGTCGTGTGCCGCAAGCATTACATATTACCAGCCCATGACGGGGGGCATGTGGTGGGATCAACCTATCAGCGGGGCAGCAGCGATGCTACGGTACGTACTACCGAAAGCTTGCAGATTGCCAGGGATGCTCAACACACCCTGCCCTGCCTGCCTGCCGATATGCGGGTGTTAAGTGCACGCGCTGCTGTCCGTGCCGCTACGCCAGACAGTCTACCGCTGGCAGGATATGTGGATGATATCCTGGTGTTAACCGGTTTTGGCAGCCGTGGATTGTTGACCGCGCCATTCGCAGCGGCATTGGTGCTGGAGGAAATTGAGAATCTGGAAGCAACAGCGCGACTATCTCCACAACGCTACTGATACTTCCCACCCTCACCAGACTTGGTAATGGCACTGTGAATATTATCGGCCAGACGGGAAAACGGCAGGCTCTGCATCAACACTTCACCAGGCCCCGTGAGCCTCGCCATAATCAGCCCTTCACCACCAAACAGCGGATTCATCACCCCGGTGACAAAGGTAATATCATAATCAATAGAACTGCTGAATGCCAGCAGACAGCCCGTATCCACCCGCAACGTCTCCCCCGCCAGCAGTTCCTTGCGGATAATCGAGCCCCCGGCATGCAGAAAGGCCATACCTTCCCCATAAAGTTTTTGCAGAATGAACCCTTCACCCCCGAACAACCCGGCTCCCAGCCGCTTGGTAAAGCCAATACTGACTTCCACAGATTTTTCAGCACACAGAAAGCAACGTTGCTGGGAATAGAGCTTGCCTTCATACTGCCCCAGGTCAATGGCGACAATTTTTCCAGGGTAATACGCGCCAACACCAACAACAGCGCGCTCATTGCCAGTATTCTCAAAAGTGCTGATAAAAAAATGTTCACCGGCCAGTTTGCGTTTTATACCTTTGAGCAACCCACCGCCCAAGTTGGTACGCATGGTAATGCCGTCGGTCATAAACACCATGGAACCGGTTTCGGCATGTATGCCCTCGCCAGGCTCAAGAATCACTTCAACGATTTCTGTTGTATGACCAGTGATGTTGTACTTGAGACGACTTAGCACCTTAAAGTCCGCCCTGCATCGCCGTGCTTATCTTATTGCTGGTGTCATTAATACTGCCACCGGTTCCTGTTGACAGTGTCTGTATCCCTGTTGCTGCCACCAGCACAATAAGAGCCGCAATCAACGCGTATTCAACTGCTGTGGCTCCAGACTGGTCTTTTAAAAAGGATTTTCGCATAAATCACCTGATTATTTTAATCACATTTATTTTATAATAACGCCACGAAAAAGTAAACAAAATGATAATTACGTATATTTTATACAAGTTTATTGTACATGAATGTAAATTTACTTTCCAGTACTTTGTTCTGTTCCAGGCGTTTTGTCAATGTTGAAAAATCCACATCTTCAAACCGCTGATCCTGTTCAAAACACGAAAACACGATCTTTTCCAAGCCCGAAACAGGATCTACATGTCGCTGCAGGCATTGCCCACAGATTTCCTTCAGCATGCACTGCATGGGACTGTTGATACTGGCCACCGCCGTAGGGTTTGACTGCAGACGACTGTGCAGCACACCAGCCCGCGCCGCCGCCACTGCCGCCATCATCCGGTCTGAGCCTATCGCTACAATATGCTGCACATCCGCCATGGCAATTACCCCATTGTAGTGCACCATGGCATCGACAATATTGCCCGCAAATGCCTGATCCTGAGGACGATTGGGCGTAAAACCTGGTGCTTCATCACAGCACCAGACAATCACATCCGCCGCCGCCTCAATTTCTGCCACCTTATATCGGTCGATCATTTTTTTATAACCAGCAAAATACAATACGTTGCAGCCATTGGCACGCATGGCCTGGCCAATCGAGAATAGCACCGCGTTACCAAGACCACCCCCCACCAACATGACAGTTTGCTTGTGTGGAATGTGGGTAGGCGTGCCGGTTGGCCCCATGAGTACCACCGGCTCACCTGGTTTCAGGGCAGCACAGAGGTTACTCGATCCCCCCATTTCCAGAACAATCAGACTGATGGTGCCAGCCTCTTTATCAACACTGGCACCCGTTAAGGCCAGCCCTTCCATGGTATGGGGTGTCCCAGCCAGGCTTTCAAAATTCTGCAGGCGGTAAAACTGCCCGGGCTGAAACGCCCGGACTGCCATTGGCGCGTGCACAATTACTTCCACAATGGTTGGCGTTAGACGCTCAACCCGCACCACATGCGCCCGCAATTCCGCCGCGCACAGAGTCAGCACATCAGGTGCCGCAAGCGGAGGCTGCCGCCGCAACACCTGGCTGATCACCGGATAGCCCTGCTTGGCACTGGCCATGGCTTTTACGACATTACCACTGAAACTGGGGTGCAAATCCCCAAAAAAACTCAGCATCCGGCCATCATCACGGCGATGCATCAGCACCTGTGGTTCTCCAGGTTTGGGGTTACGCTCTGGCGTTACAGGCTTGCCATCACCATCAATGGCCTGAAAATATTTCCCGTCCATTAGAATCTGGCTGTCTTCGCGTGCCAGCACCGTATTAGGCTGTGTACCCGCCGCCACCAGAATTGCGCGGGCTGGCAGGGTATGTGTCGCCTCATTATTGGTGGATTGTAGCGTGAGGCTTTCCGCATGACCATACACATCAACATTTACCGCCACCGGCTGCAGGTTTTCGGCAAAGCGAATCCCCTCCTCCAGTGCCTTTTCCACTTCTTCATGGTTCAACGTATAGCACGGCGCATCCACCAAACGACGGCGATAGGCGATGGTTACCCCGCCCCAGGAGCGCAGCAGGCCAATCACGTCAGGATTTAGCTTGGCTTTCTCCGCCCTTAAAGCACGGGCGTGGCTGAGAAATTCTTCCGCAATAGCCTGATCCACAGCTGTCCAGGCCGGTGATGCGCCATACGCTTCATAGCGTTGCAGAAACTTTTCCACCTCTACCGGGTAATACGCCAACGCTTCTGTAGCGGTATCCAGTGCCGTCAGGCCGCCACCAATCACCACCACCGGCAGGCGTAATTGCAGGTTGGCGATACTGTCGGCTTTGGCAGCCCCGGTGAGTTGCAGGCTCATCAAAAAGTCAGAGGCAACCCGCACGCCAACGGCCAGACTGTTCTGCATTTCCACCAGGGTTGGCCGCCCTGCCCCAAGGCACAGAGCGACATGATCAAAACCCATCTTAAAAGCATCATCCACGGTAATCGTACCGCCAAAACGCACCCCGCCGAACATGGAAAATTGCTGCCGCCGTTCTAATAATAAGCGAATGATTTTCAGGTAATTTTTATTCCAGCGCACGGTAATCCCGTATTCCGCCACCCCGCCAAAGCCGCCGGTAATGCGGCTGGCCAGATCTTCAAAAATATCCTGCACATCGTGGATTGGATCAGGCAGGTGCAATGGTTCAATCTTCAGACCATCAATCGCCACCACCATATGCCCCTCATTCAGTAAATGGTGGGACAGGGTATAACCCGCCGGCCCCAACCCTGCCACCAGCACTTTATATCCTGTCTCTGGCCTGGGCAGCGGACGGCGAATGTTCAGAGGGTTCCAGCGCGTCAGCAGACTATAAACCTCAAAGCCCCAGGGCAGGTTAAGCACATCCTGCAACGTGCGGCTTTCCACCGCCGGAATATTCACCGGCTCCTGTTTCTGATAAATACAGGATTTCATGCAGTCGTTGCAGATGCGATGACCGGTACCGGCCAGCATGGGATTATCGACGACAGCAATGGCAAGCGCGCCGATGCTGTGGCC
>JANMDF010000281.1:0-6260 GCA_031376145.1 Alphaproteobacteria bacterium | reverse complement strand
CCTGCTGTCCCTTTCATAATGAAAAAACACCGTCATTTTCGGTGCATCCTGATAAAGGCTTTTACCATTGCTTTGGATGTCAGGCGCATGGTGATATAATTGATTTTGTAATGAAATTTGACAGTCTCAATTTTGTTGAGGCACTGAAACGTATTGCCCAGGAAGAAGGGTTCAGCCTGCCGGAGCCAAAGCCGGAAAATATCGCCGCTTTCAATCAGCAACAGCACCTGTTGAAGCTCATGCAGGCCGCCGCAGATTTCTTCAGTGCCCAATTGCAGCGTACGGCCAACCATGCCGTGCGGGAGTATTTACAGCAGCGTGGCTTGCAACCGGAGACTGTACAGGCATTTCAATTGGGCTACGCCCCGGACAGCTGGGACGTCCTGAAAAATCATCTCACACAGCAGGGGTTTAGCGAGTCTGATCAACTGCTGACCGGCATGTTGATTGCCAATGAGGAAAAAAAGCGCTGCTATGATCGCTTTCGCCATCGGCTGATGTTTCCTATTGCTGATGCGCAGGGGCAGATTGTTGCCTTTGGTGGGCGCAGCCTGGATGGATCTGAACCTAAATATTTAAATTCTCCAGATTCACCGTTGTTTCATAAGGGAAATATGCTGTATAACCTGCATCGGGCAGGTAAAGACGCGCATAAAACCCCTTATATCGTTGTTGAAGGCTATATGGACGTGATCAGCCTGGCGCAGGCGGGTTTCCATACAGCTGTTGCGCCCATGGGCACTGCCTTGACCGATGCCCAGCTACAGCTTGTATGGCGCAAATGTGATACGCCCATTTTATGTTTCGATGGTGATAAGGCCGGGCAACGGGCAGCGTTGCGAGGAATTGAACGGGCACTGCCGTTGTTAAAAGCCGGAAAAACCTTGAATTTTATTACACTTCCCGCCCAGGAAGACCCGGACAGCCTGATTCGCAAGCATGGCGCAACTGCTTTTGCCCGCCTGCGTGACAATCCCCAACCCTTGATTGATTGTCTGTTGGAACAATTTAAGCCCGAGAGCACAGCGACACCGGAAAAGAATGCACAGTCTTTAAGTGAATTGACGCGTCGCGCCCAGACTATTGTTGATCCGGACTTACGCACGTTTTATCAACAGACGCTGCGTGAGCGGTTTTATGCGGGGATGCGCAATCAACGCCATGATAAGCGGCAAGGGCAGAAACAGCCGTTTCAGCGCGGGAAAGATCGCCGCAATACTGGCGTTGGCTTTGCACAGTCTGCCACCAATACAAGCTATATCAGTCGGCTGGCACCGCCAAGTCTGCACAGCCGTGAGAGTAAAAATTTACTGCTGGCGGTGATCAATCATCCCGATCTGGCTGATGATTTTCTGGAACCACTGGGCAATATTACTTTTCCTGATGCCGGTCTTGAGCGTTTACGCCTGGCACTGCTGCGTACATTATCAGGTGATCATGCGTGGACACCTGAAAGTCTTGTAGAGCAGTTGCGAGATGAATTGCAGCCAGTGCTGCAATCGCTGCAGGCAGGTTCAGAATTTCATTACTGTGCGTATGCAAGTCTGAGCGCTGATAAAGACACGGTGCGTCAGGGGTGGAGAATCGCCTGGCAGCAATTAACGCAACATCTGCATGCCATTCAGGATTACGGTAATAACGCCTCGGTGGTCATGGATATGAATCGTTATCTGCTGCGTGAAAAAGAAAGCCAGATGCATCATCTTGCCATAGACTTTTCCGATAGTTGATCTATAAAAGCACGCTTGTCATTTT
Organism: Alphaproteobacteria bacterium; assembly: GCA_031376145.1. Classification (GTDB taxonomy): domain Bacteria; phylum Pseudomonadota; class Alphaproteobacteria; order JAJTHO01; family CANGXP01; genus JANMDF01. The sequence continues at coordinate 4,505 of JANMDF010000281.1, read as the reverse complement.
ATTAACTGCATCAGGATAGTGTTCCCGCATGAGCAAGAAAAAAGTCGTAGAAGCCAAAGTTACAGTTGAGCAGGATGATGAAGAAAATACCGTTAGCAAAAACATCGAAGACGCTGCCGCAGTTATAAAAAAATTGATTCAAAAGGGCAAAACTCGTGGGTATTTAACCTACGATGAAATTAATAATGCCCTGCCCTCTGACCAGCTGTCTTCAGAAAAAATCGAAGACATCATGACGGCCATCTCCGATATGGGGATTAATATCACCGATGCGGAAGAGGATGCGGAAGCCGAGGACGGTGTTGTTGCCGAAGTCACCGAGGAAGTCGTAACAACGGGGGCAACGGACGAGGCCAATGTTGGTCGCTCTGATGATCCGGTGCGCATGTATTTGCGCGAAATGGGCAATGTAGAGTTGTTGTCCCGCGAAGGCGAAGTGGAAATTGCCAAGCGGATTGAAGAAGGCCGCGAAATGATGATTGGCGGCATCTGTGAAAGCCCGCTTACCATCCGCGCTATTGTCGCCTGGCATGATGCCTTGAAAGACAATAAAATTCTGCTGCGGGATATTATTGATCTGGAATCCACCTATGGTTCAGAAGTCGATGCCGCCGCCAAGGCTGCGTTGAATGGCGGCATTGAGGAGGTGATTGATGCCCTCAGTGATGATCTTTTGCTTGCAGAAGAACCCGAACTCCCGCCGGCAAAAGAGCCGGAACCGGTTAAGCCTGTGGCGAAACAGCCGGAAAAATCTACACCGGTTAAAGCTGAAAAAGCTAAAAGCGCGAGTAGCGATGACGACGATGACGATGATGTCAGCGACTACGTGCCATTTGATGAACAGGATCAAAAGCCAGCCGAACCGGAGGAAGAGGAATACGAGGACGAGGTTAACGTCTCCCTCTCAGCCATGGAAGAAAAACTGAAGCCTGTTGTTCTGGAAACGTTTGATAATATTACAAAAACTTACGAGAAGCTCAAAAAACTGCAAATGACCCGACTGGATCAATTGCAGTCTGGTAAAAAAGTTTCCAGCAAAACGGAACAGGACTACCAGGGTGTGCGCAAGCAGATGATTGAGCTTATGGACACCGTGCACCTGAATGCCGCCCGTCTGGAACAGCTGACAGAACAGCTGTACGGGCTTAATCGCACATTGATGCAGCAGGAAGGCAAAATGCTGCGCATGGCGGAAAGCAGCGGTGTGAAGCGTAAAGAGTTTCTGGAATCTTATTTTGGCCAGGAACTTGACCCGGCCTGGATTGATAATCTAAGTGCCAAAAAAACCAAGGGCTGGGCAAAATTACTGGAAAAGCACAAAGATGATTTGATTAATATCCGTGAAGCTATTGCTGAAATTTCTTCAGAAAGCGGCCTGCCGATTGGCGAATTCCGCCGCGTGGTGCAAACCGTGCAAAAAGGCGAACGCATCAGCAATCGCGCCAAGAAAGAAATGATTGAGGCCAATTTGCGCCTGGTGATTTCCATTGCTAAAAAATACACCAACCGTGGCTTACAGTTCCTGGATTTAATTCAGGAGGGCAACATTGGCTTAATGAAAGCCGTTGATAAATTTGAATATCGTCGTGGGTATAAGTTTTCAACCTATGCTACCTGGTGGATTCGCCAGGCTATCACGCGCTCCATTGCTGATCAGGCACGCACCATTCGTATTCCGGTGCATATGATTGAAACGATTAATAAACTGGTACGTACCTCCCGCCAGATGATGCACGAAATTGGCCGTGAACCCACACCAGAAGAACTAGGCAAAAAGCTGCAGATGCCCCTGGATAAAGTGCGCAAGGTGATGAAAATCGCCAAGGAGCCAATCAGTCTGGAAACACCTGTGGGTGATGAAGAAGATAGCTCACTGGGTGACTTCATTGAGGACAAAAACGCTATTATTCCTCTGGAAGCCGCTATCCATGGTAATTTAAGGGAAACTACCACAAAAGTTCTGGCCAGTCTGACCGCCCGGGAAGAGCGCGTGCTTCGCATGCGGTTTGGTATTGGTATGAACACCGATCATACTTTGGAAGAAGTCGGGCAGCAGTTCAGCGTGACGCGTGAACGTATACGGCAGATTGAAGCTAAAGCTCTACGTAAACTCAAACATCCCAGCCGTTCACGGCAATTGCGGAGTTTTCTGGATACGTAAGATCAATTGGGATTGTTTTTCTGTCCCCGCAATGAGAAGCTGAGCCCAGCGAAGCATATCAATAATTACAACAGGATCCTTCACTGCGCTAAGGATAACAGTCCTTGAGTATAAATCGATCGTTTTGTGATCTATATCATTTCTGATTATTTGCAGATCGCCTATATTACTGGGGAAACAAAGTATCCGAGGAAAGAAATATGCCTGATTTACAATCGTTTTATAGAGGGGTTATTTATAATAATCTCAATAGGGAACAGGGTGTCAAATTTCCAGATGTGTTCTTTCTAGCACCAATAGATAAGAAATTAGAATTTATACAACAGCTTGCAGGGATTCAGCATAATTCTCAAAAGAAAAAACATGTTATTGGCCTTAATCTGCAAGAAAGTCCCAAGTTGGCAGCAGAAATAGACATTCAAGATCCATTACTATTATCCCTGGATCAATATCAGAAGAATACCATTGAGTCTTTGTTGACAACGAACGGGGGCAAGCAATTACCTTACGCTTCTTTACTTAGTTTCATGAGTCTGCAGGCTTCTGCGCATTTTACACCAGAGTTCCAGACAGCACGCGATAATAACACTGTTTTGCCAATTCAGTATCAAAAAGAAATGGCGGGAATATGGCCGGTAGAAGCACTACAGATGTTTTATCAGAATCTTGAACGCTACAATGCTGTAGTTGAGAGTGCCCAGGCATTACGTCAAGACGTGCTTAGAAAATACAATGTGGCACCTGAACACATAACTTTCCATCCTGATATTCCGCAGGTGAATGCCAGAGATCTGGCGTTGCGTTTAAACAAACGAGCCGATATGGCGCCCCATAATGCGGTGAGTACGCATGAGTGGGAAACACATATTGCAACACCACAACCTTTTTGTATGGCCGGAGAAATTAAAGGGGTTATGTATGCACAAACATCCCGCTACATGTGGAACTATGATATTCTAAGTCCAGGAGTCGCACTTGAAAGTGCATTGGGTGAGGTGGTGCAAAGCTTGCAGCTACCACAGTATAACCTTCCTGCTACCGCTGTTTATAACGAATGTCCCACCAATCAGACACTTCTAACTGTTTGGGCGGAGGATCTTTTGCCTGCTGCACTTTTTAATCGCACCTACTTTGATAGGGTCATGAATGATGTAATGCCACCCTATATTGCTTATCCTGTTGATGCTGAGATCATTAAAAACGCTCCATCACAGTATCCTGTTGGGCTTGCAGAACTGGAATCCCTGCCCAATGAAGTGCAAGAAGCGCAGGCATGGTGCAGGTCTAGTTTTGCTGATATACAACAAGTAGATGAGACGGTAACGCGTTCTATAACCCAGAGCCTTCGCGAATGTAAGGACGATGCAGCCAGACTGGCGTTAGTAACAATTGATGTATATGGAAATGGGCGTTAAGCAATCCCCCGCAACACATACGGCAAAATGCCGCCGTGCTTGAAGTAATCGATCTCATCCAGGGTATCAATCCGGCACAATAGGTCAACGCTGAAGGTCTCACCATTGGCGCGGGTGATTTTACACACCACATTCATGCGCGGTGACAGGCCAGCCGTCAGGCCGTCCAGGGTAAACGTCTCGGTACCATCCAGTTTCAGGGTTTTGCGGTCGGTGCCTTCCTTGAACTGTAACGCTAAAACGCCCATGCCAATCAGATTTGAGCGGTGAATACGCTCAAAACTTTCGGCAATCACGGCCTTAACGCCCAGCAGTTTCGTGCCCTTCGCCGCCCAGTCACGCGATGAACCGGTGCCGTACTCTTTACCTGCCACAATAATCAGTGGCGTTTTCTGGTCGATGTATTTCATGGCGGCATCATAGATGAACATCTGTTCACCGGCTGGCATGTATTTAGTCACACCACCGCTGACCCCTGGAGTCATCTCATTTTGTAGGCGAATATTAGCAAAAGTACCGCGCATCATCACTTCATGGTTGCCACGGCGGGCGCCATAGGAATTGAAGTCTGCGGCTGTAACACCATGCTCACCAAGATATTTACCAGCAGGACTGTCTTTTTTAATGTTCCCAGCCGGTGAAATATGATCAGTCGTCACGCTGTCGCCCAGAATCGCCAGCGGGCGGGCATTGATAATATTCTCAATGGCAGACGGATTTTTGGCCATCCCTTGAAAATATGGGGGATTTTGCACGTACGTGCTGTCGTCGCTCCATTCAAAGGTTTCGCCCACCGCCACGGAAATATCCTGCCATTCACGGCCACCGTGGAACACATCGCTGTAACGGGCACGGAACATTTCCGGCGTCAACGCACTGCGCATCACCTGCGCAATTTCGGCATTACTCGGCCAGATATCCTTTAGGAA
>JANMDF010000274.1:0-5678 GCA_031376145.1 Alphaproteobacteria bacterium | reverse complement strand
CCCCGCGTAACACAGACGAACGACGGTGCGACGACGATCTGAACAGTGGTCATGCAGAAAGATACCGGGAATCTGCATCAGGTTACCAATAAAAGGGATGGCTCCTACCAGGCCAACCTGCAGATTATTAGCGCCCAGCTGCAAAGCCGCCGATACCAGAAAAACCCCGGTAGTCAGCGATTCCATGGTCTGTGCTGCCATGCCTTCCATGACAACGCCGCGCATGGCTTGACGCGTCTCAATTTTGCTGAGTCGATGTACAGGTTTTTCAGGCTGCATAGGGTGTATGGCTTTTCTTTTACGGCTATCATGCTATGGTGCCTTTTCACAAGGGTGAAGTCATGATACAAAATACGCACAGCCCCTTTATGGACTGCTGTAACCGCCTCCTCGAGCTGCGGGACAGCTACCCCCCACTGAAAACCGCTGTCGTACATCCTGCTGATGCTGCCAGTCTGGGCAGTGCTGTAGACGCTGCAAAAGAACAGTTGATCATCCCGGTACTGGTGGGCAATGCTGATAAGATATGGTCGGTTGCCAAGGCGGAAAAGCTTGATATCAGCAAATTTGAACTGGTAGCCACGGAACACAGCCATGCGGCGGCGGAAAAAGCCGTGGAACTGGCGCACACGCACCAGGTTGAAGCTCTGATGAAAGGCAAACTGCATACCCAGGAATTTCTGCAGCCCATTGTCGCGCACGACAGTGGATTGCGTACCAGTAGACGCATGAGCCATGTGTTTATTGTGGCCGTACCCAGTTATCATAAACCCCTGTTTATTACGGATGCGGCGATCAATATCGTCCCCAATCTGGATACAAAACGCGATATTATCCAGAATGCGATTGATCTGTTTGTACTGTTAGGATGGGGAACGCCGAAAGTAGCAATATTGGCGGCGGTGGAAACCGTTGATGCAAAAATGCCATCCACGCTGGATGCAGCGGCTTTAACCGTCATGGCGGCGCGTGGGCAGATTACGGGTGGTATTGTCGATGGCCCGCTGGCTTTTGATAATGCTATTTCCAGGGAGGCTGCCACAGCCAAGAATATTATCTCCAATGTGGCAGGCGATGCGGATATCCTCATCGTGCCTGATCTGGAATCCGGTAATATGTTGTATAAACAGATGCGTTATCTGTTTGGTGTGGAATCTGCGGGGATTGTCCTTGGGGCACGCGTCCCACTGATCCTGACCAGCCGGGCGGCAGAGCGTGGACAAACGCGCCTGGCATCTTGTGCCCTGGCATTGGCAGTAGCCAGACGGCGGCAGCAGGAATCTTCAACTCCGGTCTGCTAAGGCCGCCTTGGCCGCTGCCAGTCGTGCCACCGGTACGCGGTAGGGCGAACATGATACATAATCAAGACCAATGCCATGGCAAAAGGCTATAGACGCTGGATCGCCGCCATGCTCCCCGCAAATACCAATAACAAAATCTGGATGCTGCAACCGTCCCTGGTCGGTGGCATAGCGCATGAGTGCGCCAACGCCATTAATATCCAGGGTGACAAAGGGATCTGCCGCAAAGATTCCCTGTTGCAGGTATGGCTGCCAGTAATGACTGGTATCATCCCGCGATAATCCGCAAACCGTCTGTGTCAGATCATTACTGCCAAAGCTGAAAAAATCCGCCACATCCGCCAGTTCCGATGCCTGAATGGCGGCACGCGGGACTTCGATCATCGCACCCAGGCGGTATGTGGGTAAGGCCTGCATGCTGCTGGCCACCGCCGCAATATGCTGCTTTAGAATAGTAAATTCCTGTACCGTCGTAATCATGGGCAACATAATAGAGATGTCGGCCAGGTCTGGTAGTGCCTGTTTCACCGTCTGCCAGGCGGTGAAAATTGCCCGTACCTGCATCTGGTAAATTTCCGGGCAGGTAACACCCAGCCGCGCCCCACGAAAACCAAGCATTGGGTTTGTTTCGCGGCGAAAATGGTTGCTGGGTAAAAACTCGTGCAGTGGGGGATCCAGCAGGCGGATCAGCAACGGGCGATGCTGCATACGGGTAAATAATTTTTTGAAGTCTTCTATCTGTATGGGAAGCAAATCTGTCAGCACTACCTGTCGTTCAGCAAGGGTGGTTGCTGTCAATACCTGCTGCAGATGATTGAGACGGGCAGGATTAAAGAACAGATGCTCGGTGCGACACAGGCCAATACCTTCAGCATGCAGCTTTAATGCCAGATCGACTTCTTCCGGAGTTTCCGCATTGGCATAGACCTTCAGGCGGCGCACCTTATCTGCCCAGCCTAACAGGATTTCCAGATCTCCAGAAATGTGGGGCTGCACCGTTGGCACTACCCCGGCAAACACTTCACCGGTACTCCCATCAAGGGTCATGCGGTCGCCGGCAAAAAACTTCTGACCGTTGATGGTGAATGTTTTATGGTGCAGATCAATCTGAATCGCCTGCGCTCCCACCACGCACGGTCGCCCCATGCCACGTGCCACGACGGCAGCATGACTGGTCATACCGCCACGGCAGGTCAACACGCCTTTGGCAACCTGCATTCCCTGAATATCATCCGGATTCGTTTCATTGCGCAGCAGGATAACGGCACTGCCATCCGCTGCCCGTACCTTTGCACTCTCGGAATCAAGGGCGATAATCCCGCTGATAGCCCCTGGCGCGGCGGGCAGACCACGTGTCAGCAACTGCTTGGGCGCATCGCTGTCCAGCAGTGGATGCAGCAGCTGCTCAATACTGGATGGTTCTATGCGTTGCAGTGCCTGCCGTTCGGTAATCAGACCTTCTGCCACCATATCAACCGCGATTTTCAGAGCGGCACTACCGCTGCGCTTGCCTGGCCGCGTCTGCAGCAGCCAGACCTTTCCAGTCTCAACGGTAAACTCAATATCCTGCATGTCCTGCAGGTGTTGCTCCAGTTGCCCACATATCTCCGCCAGTGTTGCAAAAGCTTCCGGTAGTTGTTCCTGCATCGCTTTGTAGCCAAAAGCATCAATGGTATGCTCGCCATCGGCAATACTTTGTGGTGTACGGTTGCCGGATACCACATCTTCACCCTGGGCATTGATCAGATATTCGCCAAACAGGATTTTCTGGCCGGTGCTGGGGTGACGGGTAAAGGCGACACCGGTAGCCGAATCCATGCCCATGTTGCCAAACACCATGGCCTGGATAGTCACGGCTGTGCCGATATGTGCAGGTATCTGATGAATCTGGCGATAACGAATGGCACGCGGATTCTGCCAGCTGTCCAGCACACCGAGAATGGCGTTATCGAGTTGCACGTGCACATCCTGGGGAAAGGGTTCCCCCGTTTCTTCCAGGACTTTTGCTTTAAACTGTTCAGAGAGCTGCCAGCAGTCTTCCGCCGTCAGTTCGGCATCGAAACGATAATCATGCTGATCTTTATGCCATTGCAGCATATCTTCAAACAGATAGGGATCGAGATTCAGGACAATATGGCCGTACATCTGTATAAACCGGCGATAGCTGTCATAGGCAAAGCGACGGTTATTACTTCTGGCGGCCAGCGCTGCCGCTGTGTGATCATTAAGCCCTAAGTTCAGAACGGTATCCAGCATCCCGGGCATGGAAACGGGCGAGCCAGAGCGCACCGATACCAGCAGCGGATTTTTTGCATCGCCAAAGGTGCGTCCCAGTTGATGTTCCATTTGCTGCAATGCAGTATAAACCTGACGCGACAGGGTATCCGGCACGGTTTTATTATGTTGATAGTAATACTGACACACATCTGTGGTGATCGTAAAACCAGGTGGCACCGGCAGATTAAGGCGTGCCATTTCCGCCAGGTGCGCGCCCTTGCTGCCCAGCAGGTTGATCAGCAGCAGGCTGCCGGTACTTTCCCGACCACCAAAGGGGTAAATCCATTGTTCCATGCCACCAGCATACCGTATTGCAGTGCGGGATGACGACAGATATTTTATCTTTATACGGCCATGTTGTGCTTGAGCATTGACAAGTTAGCCACAGGGTGGCATCTCATGTGCCGAAAGCCGCCTTAAATCACGCCGGAGCGATGGGTGAGTGGCTGAAACCAACGGTTTGCTAAACCGTCGTACGGGTTATACTGTACCGAGGGTTCGAATCCCTCTCGCTCCGCCATTATAAATATTGTTTAATAACAATAACTTACTGCCATTGAAAAAGTAATGATGTCATAACTTATCTGGCTGTGAGCCATGGAAAAATCATACTCAAGCCAGAAGCGGAAGAAGTACTTAGGAAACGCCATCAAAAATAGAAATTTTGCAAAATGATTGATCGACTTATTCTATGGTTATATTTTGGCGTTGACGCAGCTACATTTATATATCTCACTTTTTTTGATGGGTATATATATAACGCATGGAATTGGCTTATCGCTATACCAGTAAATATTTTTCTATCAACTATTTGGCCAATATATTGGGGTATTTTGCATTGGGTGAGTTAAAAAGTCTAACAAGGAAAATACAGCTAACTGAATTGGTCTGCCGCTGCGCCAGTACGAAGGATTCCCCCGCTTCACGCTGGGCATCCAGTGAATTGAACTCCTGTTCCAGTCCCTCTTCGTGTGATTTTCGGGTATAAACGGCGCAGCGGATACGGCGGGTTTTCTCGCTCATGCCTTGCCTCCACCCTGCTTAAGGCCAAAGAACAGCGGCCCCGACCATTGCGTGCCAGTAATACTGCGGGCAATGGCCGATAAACTTTTGTAACGCTGGCCGCGATAGTCAAAGCCGTTGGTTAACACCGTGACCTGATGCTGTTCCCCGTTGTGCTCTCGCACCAGCCGCGTACCCACCACCAACGTCTTTGTGTTGCGCGGTTTGCGTAAGAGTTGCCCTTTAGCATCCAGATGTTGGCGAGCATGGATTTCCAGCTTGCGTTCCAGCGGGCGGGTATCAACCCCGTGCGCGAGTTCCTGCAGCCGATAGGCCAGTCTTTTCAAGTAAAACGGCTTGTTGAAGGCAGGCGGTTCCTGCTGGTACAGCTCTTTCCAGAGGGTTTTGAGTTCCGCCGCGCTTTTATTTGGCAGCGCGGCAATCTGACTTAATACCTTGTCATTCATGGTTTTTCTCCTGTGTTTAAGAAGTTTCACCATGCATGCTTGGAAGACCGCAGAAGTCCAGTCGAAGTGACCTCAGAAAACCGTCTTTCTGTGGTTTATATTGAGAGTGCAAAGTATTGGCGGGAGTGCGGCAAGTCATGACGCCAGTATAATAAAATCCCCTGAAATCAACAATCCACTGTATTCCCTCACAAAACCGTGACCTGCTGGTACCATTTATTCAGTCAATGACCCTTCATAGAGAGTTAACCAGATGGCATGTTGTTCTCATTGGCGGCGGTGATGGTGCGTCACTGACCTTGGGTGACAATATCACCGTAAACATGCTGAAACGGAAGCTGCACGGCAATTATGAGCCTGATAGATACTCCATCCGTCGTCTTATGTCCCCACGAGATGAAGCGATAGATCTGGATGAACCAGCCTGGAATGCCGCTTTGGAAATCACAAAACGTGCCTGGCATGCTGACCCTGCCCGCAGAAATCGTACTAGGCTCTGTTGACAATTTAAAAAGTAGAGTTAAGTCTTTCCAATAAAAGTAATAATTGTTGGGAGTGCGTTATGAGCAACGAACGGCGACAGTATTTGACGGATGAGTGTTGGGCTCTGGTATCTAGGTATTTTCCTGAA
>JANMDF010000090.1:0-3312 GCA_031376145.1 Alphaproteobacteria bacterium | reverse complement strand
CCGGAAGAAGTGACCGACATGGCGCGTTCGGTGAAGGGTGAGGTTGTCAGTTCTACCTTTGATGAGCCTGCCAGTCGTCACGTTCAGGTCTCTGAAATGGTGCTGGAAAAAGCCCGTCGCCTGGTAGAACAGAAACGCGATGTGGTGATTCTGCTGGATTCCATAACCCGTCTGGCACGCGCCTATAACACCGTGGTGCCAAGTTCGGGTAAAGTCTTAACAGGTGGTGTGGATACCAACGCCTTACAGCGTCCTAAACGCTTTTTTGGCGCAGCGCGTAATATTGAAGAAGGCGGATCACTGACCATTATTGCAACAGCCTTGATTGATACCGGCTCCCGCATGGATGAGGTGATCTTTGAAGAGTTCAAAGGTACGGGTAACAGCGAGATTGTCTTGGATCGCAAACTGGCTGATAAGCGCACCTTCCCAGCCATTGACGTGACGAAATCCGGTACCCGTAAGGAAGAGCTGCTGGTGGATAAGGGAACGCTTGCCAAGATGTGGGTCTTGCGCCGTATTCTGATGCAGATGGGGCCGAATGAAGGCATTGATTTCCTGCTGGACAAACTGCGGCAGAGCAAAATCAATGCGGATTTCTTTGATTCGATGAATACATAGACCCTGGAAACACTACTCTATGTTTCCTATATCAGGATGATATTGTTGTTCGGAATCTGCATGCATGTCGAAAACTGATCTTTACCAGACTCTGGGTGTTGCCAAAAATGCCAGCGCCGATGATTTAAAAAAAGCCTATCGCAAACTGGCCATGCAGTATCACCCGGATCGTAATCCTGGTGATGCGGCAGCGGAGCATAAATTCAAAGAAGCCAACCTGGCTTATGAAATCCTGAAGGACGAACAGAAGCGGGCGGCGTATGACCGGTATGGGCATGCGGCCTTTGAAAATGGCGGTATGGGTGGTGCACGTGGCCATGCGGATTTTGGCGGCTTTTCCGATCTGTTTGATGAAATTTTTGGTGCTGCCACTGGTCGTGGGCGCGGCAATGCCAGCGGGGGGCAGTCTCGCGGCAGTGATTTACGTTATAACCTCGATATTACGCTGGAAGATGCGTTTCACGGCAAACAGGCCACGATTCGTTTTCCATCTACCGTGGGATGTGAAACCTGTGATGGCAGTGGTGCCAGGCCAGGCACCAGCAGTAAGACTTGCGGTACCTGCATGGGGCATGGCCGGGTACGGGCGCAGCAAGGATTCTTTACCATCGAGCGCACATGTCCTGCCTGTAACGGGGTGGGTACGATTATTGAGGATCCCTGTATAGATTGCAACGGGCATGGGGCTGTACGCAAGGATCGCACACTGGATGTAACTATTCCTGCCGGTGTTGAAGATGGCACCCGTATTCGCCTCAGCGGTGAAGGTGAGGCTGGACTACGTGGGGCAGGTAATGGTGATTTGTACATTTTTCTGACGGTGACCCCGCACAAGTTGTTTGAGCGCGAGGGTGCAGATTTACTCTGTCGGGTGCCTATATCCATGGCAAAGGCAGCCCTGGGTGGTACGGTGGAGATCCCCGGCATTGATGGTGTGCGGACTGAAGTCAAGGTGGATGAAGGCACACAGACTGGGAAACGGCTACGGCTGCGTGGTAAAGGCATGCCGGTATTGCGCGCTGCCAGTCGCGGTGACCTGTATGTGGAAGTAGTGGTGGAGACCCCGGTACACCTGAGCAAAAAACAGAAAGAACTGCTGCAGCAGTTTGCCGACAGCTGCAACGAGAAAACCAGCCCGCAGGCCAGTGGCTTTTTTGATAAAGTGAAAGAACTCTGGCAGGATTTGACAGAATAGTCTTGTCATACCATTTTGCAATCAATGTGTAGATGAGGCGAGGCTAGTGAGCCGCGCGCAGTGGCCTGATTGGCCATGAGCACGGCGAGAGACGACGCAGCCCATCTAGGCGTTGATTGCGAACTGGTATCAGTAAAGCGTGGTCGGCCAGCCGTATTCCCGGCTTAGAGGCAGATCAAATGTGCGCTCGATGATATACTGCCCGACACGGTCGCTGGAAAACAGCCCATGCGCCATTTCCCATCCCTTTTTTGCAACTGCCTGGCGGGCACCGTCATTGTTTTTGTAAAATCGCAGCTGATCCGCCAGCATCACCTCGTCGCCATAGAACACAGCTGTACCTTCACCCAATACATCCGCAAAGCCCGTTGCCTGATCAATACAGGTCAGTAGCCCATTCCCCATATATTGCGCCATACGATCGGAAGAATAAAGGTACACATCATTCTGGCGGCTGTAATTCAATCCTATGCGGGCATTGAGCATTGCCTGTTCATAGACTGTACCAAAAATATGCGGACGCCCCATCATGCCGTGTACATCAAAAATAACCTCCGGGCAGGCACGCTGCAGACGATCGATAAAGCCTGGCCTGGGATCATCTTTATAAATACCACCAATAGCGTAGAAGGCATCATGCGGCTGCTGTGTACTGGCAAAGCTGATGCCGGTATCAATGGCAGGATCAACAGGATTGGGCATGAAGCAGATGCCCGCTCCCTTGCCACTGAACTGCTGTAACGCATCACCTGCCGTGGTTATAAAAATCATGTCGACACTGGTTGTGCGCCGTTGAATGTCGGCGACATTTTGCGCGTGCATTAATGGATCAACGTTGCGATAGGCAATGCGTATTTCCATTAGTGCATGCCGGATCTGATCCAGCGTGCTGTTCCAGACCATTTCACAATGTCCCAGCAGAATCATATCCGGCTGATAGGCTTTACACACCTGCAACAATTGCCGATTCATGGCGGGGATGCCGAATTTCCGTGAACGTAAGGGGGTGGCCGCACGGGCAATACTGCGATCATCGAACACCATCACCTGATGTCCCAACCGAATGAACCCATGCATCAATTTTTGCAGAATGCCATAGTGCATGGCTGGCCGCATATGACCGACAATGAGAATTTTTTGCGGCTTCACGCAGCGCGTGCCTTATTGAGGATTGCGTGCACCGGGGCGAAACTACGGCGGTGCGCACTGCTGACCCCATGCTGTATGAGCCCCGCAAGGTGGCCAGCCGTTGGATACCCGGCATTCCTGTCCCAACCATAATAGGGATATTGCGGATGCAGCACCTGCATCATGGCGTCACGATGAACCTTGGCGACGATGGAGGCGGCAGCAATGCTCATACTGATACTGTCTCCCTTAATCACAGCCTGTGCAGGGCAGGGGAGGGCAGGCAGTCGGTTGCCATCAACCAGGACATAATCGGGGATCACTGGCAGTGCTGCAATTGCCCGCTGCATGGCCAGCAGGCTGGCCTG
>JANMDF010000228.1:0-1562 GCA_031376145.1 Alphaproteobacteria bacterium | reverse complement strand
ACATCCAGAAAATCCGCGTATTCACCGTGAATTTCACCCACATAATCGGACTGCTGTTCACTTAAGCCCGAACCAACGGTGAAGACCTGTTGACGCTGCATGTTAAAACTCTGGCCTAAAAACACATCGCCGGAGAAGTTTTCTGCGCCATACAGACCAAAGCGCATCCCATAATCCAGGTGTGTGCCGCCACCACGGCGATCCTGCCCGCCAAAGCGACCAGGCATGAACAGGTTTACCTGATCAAACTGAAACACCTGTGCATCTTCGTTAGGAACAGCATCAATGCTGTTATTGGCATTGGGGCTGACTACCAGTTGCGCTGTCGGGGTAATCATCTGCTGCCAGCCGTTTTGTGTCTGACGCACAAATGGATGCTCATATTTCAGTGATGCCTGGGGCACAATGCGTCCGGTCTTGCCATCGGCAGGCTGCCCAGTACCCGGATCGGTATAGTCGCTGACATCATACACATCCCCGTCCAGACCAGCGGTAAACGTCAGTAGGCCACCCCCCTGTAAATAGGTTGGCTTTACCCAGTTTGCGCCCAGGGAGACGCGGCGGCTGTCCACGCCTTCCACCCGTGATAGCGACAAACTGGAGGCATCCAGCTGCCAGTACCCACCCAGACTGTCGGGGCGGGTAATGGCACTGTAGCTGAGTTCGGGTAACACTTTCGGCGTTTGCGCCGCAATATCGGTATCGCGCAACCCCTGGAAGACATAGCCTTTTGCCGCTGCATAGCTGCGACTGGCAAACCGTTCAAAAATCACATCTGAAGTAAGAATATCAACGTTGCTGAAATCAAACCGGCGCAGGTAATTGCGGTCGCTGGTGCGTTGCAGATCAATGCGGGTGCGCCAGGTGTCGGTTAAGTCAAACAGGCCGTAGGCATCAATATGCCCCTCGCTGGATTTATCTGTGCCAGGGCGGCTATCGGTAATCTGGGTGACACGGCCAATACTGCCGTTCAGATTAATAAAGCCACGTTCAAAGCGGTTGCGATACTGTAGTGCGCCAATCTGTCCGGCGCGACTCATCAGGATGGGTTTCAGGGTAATATCCTGATAATCGCTGATTGCATAATAGTATGGCAGTTGCACAATCGCCCCGCGATCACTTGACGTGCCGAATGAGGGTGGCAGCAGTCCGGATTCGCGTTTGATCGTCGGATCACCATGCCGGAAATATGGCCAGTAAAATACCGGTGTGCCCAGCACTTCCAGCGTAGCATCCTTATAGGTGAGGGTTTTTTCAGCCTCATCATGCACAATCTCATCCGCCTTGATTTCCCAAAGCGGGGATTCCCCCGCGCAGACTTTACACGGCGTAAAGGCCGCATCGGTCAGTTTATTGGTGGTGGTGCCAGCAGCCTGGGTTTTACGCTCGGCTTTTGCGGCCTGCAAGCGGGACTTATCTTGTAAATAGATCGTGACCTGATCAATAAATCCCTGCTTCAGGTCATCACTGATGGTAACATCATTGGCGTACAGGGTTTCACCGCTGGCCTCTACCAGCTTAATCGCACCAATCGCCTGCACTGTCTTCTGCTGCTGATCATA
>JANMDF010000194.1:0-2355 GCA_031376145.1 Alphaproteobacteria bacterium | reverse complement strand
CATGGCCATACCAGGCGATCAGCACCTGGCGTGCGGGTTCATTCTGTTCAATAATGGCGTTATTAGGAATAAGCATGGTGGTCTATCCTATGAGATGTTGTAACAGGGGTATTCAATAAAAATACACGCTGTCATCCTGAGCCAGCAAAACCGTAAGGTTTTGCGCGGCCGAAGGATCCCCAGTTTCATGCTGAGATCCTTCTGCGCGCCTGCTGACGCAGGCTTGGTCAGGATAACAAGGGTTTTATTGAATGCCCCTGATGTTGTAACACCGCTATCATAATCAAAAATCACACACACATCTGTGACAAAACGCACAGATGGTGTATTTAAGATCTCCATCACCGCTGTGCTTGACAGAATCCGCCCTGCCACTTATCAAGCGTACACACTGTGAGCGGCTCGGTAGCTCAGCGGTAGAGCAGAGGAATCATAATCCCTCGCTCAGCCGCCGTGATACGGGCTGGAAAGAACGACATAACAAAGGCTTACGCCGATGGTGTGTTGACCAGAAAATTTTGCGGTCATGCCATGGTCATGGGCAGGGTTGCAAAAGACGTTTGATTATAATGAGTTAGGCTCGGTAGCTCAGTGGTAGAGCAGGAGAATCATAATCTCTTGGTCGGGGGTTCAAATCCCTCCCGAGCCACCATAACTATATGATATATAAGGGTTTTTATGCCGATAGCCCTTAAGATCGCGATTGCCGTAAGCATCATCTTGGGCACGTCTTGGCTCTCAGGAAAACGCCCTGAATTGGCAGGCTTTTTAACTGCGCTGCCTCTCGTTTCTATCCTCGCGCTGGCATTTTCCTATACTGATCACCAAAGCCTTGCCTTGTCTTCCAAATACGCCCGCAGCATCATTATTGCCGTGCCAGTATCGTGGCTGTTCTTCGTGCCGTTTTTCTTTGCTGAACGCCTTCACTTGTCGTTCTGGCAAACGTGGGGCTTGGGGCTGGCACTACTGGCAGGCGGTTATTTTCTGCACCAAGCCATTTTGCGTTGGCTGGCGTAAAAGATTTTAGCGCGGCCTAAACGGCACCACTTTCCCCGCACTTTGCTTTGTCTCCGCAATTGCCTTGCTGATGTGCTCTGCCGCCTGCCGTAGCTGTGTGTCGGCCAGATGTGCATAGCGCAGGGTGGTCTGATACTGGCTGTGCCCCAGCAGTGCGCCAATCATCGGCAGGGAATACCCTAAACTATTCGCCATGCTGGCGTGGCTGTGGCGGAGGTCGTGGAGGTGCAGGTCTTCCAGCTTGGCTGCTGTGCAAATCCGCTTCCATGCCTTGGCAACGTTGTTCATGGGCTTGCCATCCATGCGCTCACTACAAATCACATAAGCATTGCCGTTCACCCGCTTGAGGCTGGCAAAAATATCCAGCATCGGTTCGGTGATAAAAATCGTCTTAGCGCGTTTTTCTTTGGTGGAGGTGCGCGGCATGCGAATATTCCGCTTGTCCAGATCCACCCATGCCCATTGCAGGTTTTGAATTTCCCCAGGGCGGCAGCCTGTGTGCATCAGCAGGCGAATCATGGCGATAACATAAGGGCTTTCAGACAGTGTCTTTTCCGCTCCTGCCAGCACCGATTCCAGCCGTGCAAATTCTTCGGGGCTGAGAAAGCGTTCCCGCTTGTTTTCTAGGAATTTTGGTGCACCCGTGACAGGATTCGTGCCGCGTGGTATCAGCCCCCATTTCTCGCAACTGCCAAAGAAAGCAGAGAGCAACGCACGGGCGCGGTTGGCATCAATCGGCTTATCACGCCGTTTGTTCATAAAATCGCAAATGTCCTTGTGGGTGATGCTGCTAACCCGCCGCTTGCCAAAGGCGGGGATAAGCACGCGGTCAATGCGCCGCCGTTCGGTTTTGACTGTGGAAGGGGCGCAGTGGGTCTTGATGTAGTCGGTGTAGTAATTTTCTATCGCCTGCTGAAAGGTTTGCTCTTTACAAATTTTACTCTCTTCCTCAATCGGGTCAATGCCCTTGGCGATGTCGTGGAACAGGTCTTTCGCGATGCTGCGTGCCTGCTCCACGCTGAGTTTCTGGCAGTCGCCAATGGTTTTGCGGCGATAGCGATTTTCATCGTTGGTGTAGTTGATGATAAACGTCTTTTTGCCGCGTTCGGTGACCACCACGCCGAAGCCTTTGAGTTCTGTATCCCAATAAAACTCTTTCTGGGTTGACGTTGGCGGCTCAACGGCATCAACAAACTTGCGGGTAATTTTCTGGACGGGCATAGGCGGCTCATTGTTTGTGTCAAAAAGCGGTGGATTCCGCTGCTGTGACTACCGCTTCATTCTCCATTTATATCAACTGGTTAATGCTGCTTGTTCAAAGTTAATAGCTAGATTTTG
>JANMDF010000185.1:0-1557 GCA_031376145.1 Alphaproteobacteria bacterium | reverse complement strand
GTGCCCGTTGTACCCGTGAATGGGCTTCTCCGCTTTGTATCGCGCGTGCCGCCAATAGTCGTCTTCCTTAAACACTTCAGCGCTCACGACCTCATCATCCTGAGCAAACTCAGGGTTCAAAATCACCCAGATGTTTGCTTTTGATACCTCGAAACGATCCTGTGCCGGGTACTTCAAATGCCTAGGCATTTTTTTGCTCCCATGTTTGAACTCTCGCGAAATTACCTTTGAAGTAGAACACCCGTGCGAAAATAACGCATGGGATACACACACATTGGAGAAAGTGAGAGGCGGAGAATCGAGCGAGCGTTAAAGGGCGAGAAAAGCTTCCGCGCAATTGCGAAAGCGATTGATCGGAGCGTGAGCAACATTGCCGCAGAAGTGAAGCGTGGCGGCGGCAGGAAAAAATACCGTGCCGATCGTGCGCAGAAGAAAGCGGTACGCACGAGACAGAACTCAAAGATTCAGTGCATGAAAGTTGCCATGGATCGCACGTTGAAAAAGTACGTACTGAAGAAACTGAAAAAGAAATGGTCACCTGAATTAATCTCGGGAAGATTGCGAAAGCACGACACCGGCATTCTCTACGCAAGCGGCAAGGCCATCTACAAGTTTGTCGGCTCAGTACACGGCAGGAACGTTGAGAAGTATTTGTTCTCATCATCCCATCGCAGGCGCGGTCCAAAACACGGGAGCCGCAAGGTCAAACTGGATGGTCGCCTCATGATAGACAAGAGACCGAAGCACGTCGATAATCGCAAGGAATTCGGCCATTTTGAGGGTGATTTCATCGAGTCAGGGAGAGACGGGAAGGGATCGATACTCCATCTTGTCGAGAGAAAAACACGGTATCCCTTTCTTCGAAAGATGATGGACAAAAAGACGAAAGCGGTGAACGCATTAGTCGAAAAAACAATTGGTGCACAGGAACCTGAAAGTGTGACGCTCGATAACGACCTTTCGTTTGCAAAACACACTGAGATGTCAGAGCTCATCGGCGCGCCCGTCTACTTTTGCAATCCGTATCACTCATGGGAAAAAGGAACCGTTGAAAATCGTAACGGGCGCGTGCGAATCGATATTCCAAAGAAGACTGACCTTTCGACGGTGGGCGCGGTACGAATTAAAACGATCGAAAAGAATATGCGTAACCGCCCGATGAAAGTTCTGCAATTCAAGACGCCGCAGGAAGCGTGGGATATTGAAGTCAAAAAAAGAGAACAAAAGAAACTCAAAAAACAGATTGCTGAAAAGAATCAACGTGCTACAGTTTTCACATTAGCAACAGTCATTTCTAACAAAAATGGGTGTTCTGCTTGAGGGGTTTTTGTGGGTCTCTACCCCTACATCGCACCATAACATATTTGAGCAACAGGTCAAATGCTATACTTGACGCAGGATTCGATCCGTAGTATTATTGCTCAATCAACAACTTTCGAGATTCTTGAGCGGTTTAGCACAGATTCAAGACAAGCGCCCCCACAGGGCACTCCATATTCCCGAGATGCGTTGACTCATCATGCATCGAACACAACACTCGGGCTCGCGCCCGCATTC
>JANMDF010000184.1:0-3888 GCA_031376145.1 Alphaproteobacteria bacterium | reverse complement strand
CATCTTGGTGCAAGTTTATAGTATGAGATCCATACACACCTGAACCCTTGGCAAATCATTCATGCCTGTGTATAGGGAATGCATGATCGTTCCGATTCTGCAACCGGTTGGCCGCAACTTTCTCGCCCTGCTGCAAAGCATGGGGCGGTTTGGTATTTTCCTGGTTAAATCCATTACCTACTGTTTTCGCCCGCCGTTTTACTGGCGCAATATTGGCGCGCAGATGCTGGATATTGGTTATTATTCCCTGCCGGTGGTGGGTTTAACCGCCGCCTTTTCCGGCATGGTGCTGGCACTGCAGAGCTATACCGGTTTTGCACGCTTTTCTGCCGAGGGGGCGATTGCCGGTGTGGTTGCCCTGTCTGTTACCCGGGAACTGGGGCCTGTCCTGGCCGGCCTGATGGTGGCGGGTCGCGTCGGTGCCGCCATGGCCGCAGAGCTTGGCACGATGCGCGTCACCGAACAGATCGATGCATTGCAAACGCTTTCCACCAATCCGTATAAATATCTCATTGCACCCCGCGTGCTGGCGGCGACGCTGATGCTGCCGATGCTGGTGCTGATTGCCGATATTATCGGTATTTTTGGTGGTTATGTGATTGCGGTATATAATCTTGATTTCAATGCCGGTACCTATATCAAGGAAACCATCAACATCCTGCAATTCACGGATGTTTTTTCCGGCCTGGTAAAGGCTGCCGTGTTTGGCCTGATTATTGCCCTAATGGGTTGTTTTAATGGCTTTCACTCGCGGGGCGGGGCACAGGGGGTGGGCGAAGCCACAACCCGCGCTGTGGTATCCGCATCTATCCTGATCCTGATTTTCAACTTCATGATTACCTCATTCTTTTTTGGCGTATGAGCATCGAACCCAAAATCCGCATTCGTGGCCTCCATAAAGCCTTTGGTGCTAAAAAAGTACTGCAGGGGCTGGATCTGGACGTGATGCCCGGTGAATCGTTTGTTGTCATTGGTGGCTCCGGCTCAGGAAAATCTGTACTGCTGAAGTGCATTCTGGGACTGATCACGCCGGATAGCGGCAGCATTCATATTGATGGTGTGGATGTGACCAAACTGTCCAACAGTGACCGTGAAAAACAGATGCTGAAATTCGGCATGCTGTTTCAGGGCGGGGCATTGTTTGACAGCCTGAAGGTCTGGCAGAATGTCTCTTTCCGTGCTATTCACAGCGGTGGTATGTCAAAAAAACAAGCACGGGATCTGGCGGTTAAAACCTTAAAACAGGTGGGCTTGAGTGCCGATGTCGCCAACCTGTCGCCCTCCGAACTGTCCGGCGGGATGCAAAAGCGGGTTGGCCTTGCCCGTGCCATTGCCACCAGACCGGAGATTATCTTTTTTGATGAACCCACCACCGGCCTTGATCCCATCATGGCCGATGTCATCAATGATCTGATTGTTGCGTGCGTCAAAGATCTGGGAGCTACGGGTCTCAGTATCACGCATGACATGCATTCGGTGCGCAAAATTGCCAACCGCGTCGGGATGCTGTATCAGGGTAAGCTGCACTGGCAGGGCACGGTGGATGATCTCGATAAAACTGATGATGCCTACATCAAACAGTTTGTCAACGGCATGAGCACCGGGCCGATTCAACTGGCGGTGTGAGTCAGAAAATAATCAGAAATGACATTAATATTTCCAAACAATGCCGCGCAAGCTGTTGTTACAAGTCTAGTTCATAAAGCTAGGCAATCCGTTTATGAAGCAGAAACAGACCTGTATAAGAACAACGTGGATCCATTCTCAGCCCTGATAGATTCAATGCTTCAGGGAATACCACTCTCGAATTGGGTGATGCAGGAAAAGGTTCGCCAAAGCCAGAAAACGCTTCAAAACTGCATAGGGAATTTTCATCAATCAGTTATAGCCTCTTTTGATGGATGGGAAGATTTAGGCACAGGGAAAATCATCGATATTAGAAACAAGGATCGCAATATCGTTGCAGAGATTAAGAACAAATATAATACGACTAAAGGCAACCACAAAATCCAGATTTACAGAGATATTAAGGCGACATTATACCAGCCAGACCACAACGGATTTATTGGCTACTATGTTGAGATTATTCCCTCAGGCCGTGGCGCAAAAACTTTGTATAATAAGCCTTTCGTACCATCAGATAACACAAAAAACGGCGAACGAGTTATTGCCCGTGACGACATCAGGGTGATTGACGGAAGGTCATTTTATAAGATTGTTACGGGCGCAGAGGATGCCCTATCCCAGCTATATAAGGCATTGCCTGAGATGATCCGGAAAGCACTTAACGACAGCAGTATTAAGCCAGAAAATGAAACTCTATTTTCTGAACTTTTTGAAAAAGCTTTTTCGTGATTAGCTGGCTTGCGCAAAAAGCGGTAATTCATCATCGCAATTCTCCGTAACACGCTCAAAAATTTCTACCTCGTTGGGTGTATTTTCTAATCGCATCATGTTCAGAATGCACTTGCCAAGATAATAACCAAGGTTAACTGGAACGGCGTTGCCGATCTGTTTATATTGTGATGTCATTTTTCCGCAAAAATCCCATGTATCTGGGAAAGTTTGGATTCTTGCATATTCTCTAACACTTAACGGCCTCGTTTCTCCAGGGTGACATCTTTCCGTTTGTTTTTGCGCTGGCGCACACGTTAAAGTGAGTGATGGCTCATCCCAAGCCAGCCTTCTTGCCATGCCGGTTTTGCCCCCACCCATATAGAAGCTGGCTCTCATATATTCTTTTTGTAGCTCCAGCGGTAAATCACGCCAGTATCCGCCCGGCGGAATTAACTGCATTATCTCTGCTTTTCGCGGAGGATATTTTTGACCCGCCGAATCGGGAATACCTTTAAGAGCCTCTCGCATCGAGATTGTATAGTCGCGTTCTTTTGGAAAAAAGAAGTCGTAATCTAGATCATTGCGTATTCCCCAGATTATTAGACGCTCTCTTTTCTGCGGAACATCTAAATACTGCGCCCTAGCTACTTTATAATGAACTCTATATCCTTGTTGTTCGAGTAGTGACACCATGGTTGAGAGTGTTCGGCCATTTTCGTGACGCAACAAACCCCGCACATTTTCGCCAAGAACAATTTTAGGCTGCACTTCTTTTACGCACCTTAGAAGCTCAAAAAACAGCGTGCCACGCGCATCTTCAAAACCTAACTTAGCGCCTGCATAACTAAACGCCTGACATGGAAAACCGCCAGAAACAACATCAGCCTGAATGCCTGTGTAATCTATGCTTCTTGCATCATCACAAACAACATTCCATTCAGGAAAATTATGTTTCAGAGTTGCAGCGGCATCCCTATCGATCTCAACGAGCATTTCACTTTTAATGCCGGCATTTTTAAGCCCCAAGGCAAGACCGCCTGCCCCAGCGAACAATTCAATGCACCTAACATCGTGCGTCTTTTGAGATTTCAATATTTGAAATGGATGCGAATCACCGCCACTAACGTATTTATCACAGGCTTTTTGCAGTTCGGCTTTGTCGAATACTCTATGATTATTCTTATCTCTTACCGCTTTAATCAGCCCCTTTTTTTCCCATCTTCTTATGGTATCAACGGAAAGCTTAAGCTCATAAGCAGCTTCTGTAACAGATACATAGTTTTTCATTCTTATAACCCTCGCTTATGCAATGGTTACTTGCATTTATGAGAAATAACAAGCCAGTTCTTGCAGATTTTATCTGGTCTATGAACTACGTATGTTAAGCAATTCGTCAACGGCATGAACCCCGGGTCGATTCAACTGGCGGTGTGCGTCAGAGAATACGCTCTAGTCGATATTGATCACTGCGCTGCATCCTTTCACCTTGCAACATGTTCACACCCTGCCTAATATCCGTACTTGTCATACCGGCGAAAGCCGGTATCCAGG
>JANMDF010000156.1:0-2179 GCA_031376145.1 Alphaproteobacteria bacterium | reverse complement strand
ATTGGGGCTGCGCACATCTGCGGCCCGCTTGGCAATCAAATCCATGCGTTGATCGGTAAAGGCACTTTTACCGCCAATTTCCAAAGCACCCTTGAGCCAGTAGGCAAATTCTTTATTATCCATTGTTTGGACTCCATCATTAAACAGTAGGCGAATTATGTGTGATGATCATTAATAAAAAATGAAATTCTATCTGGAATGTGCGCAAAATCACATCCGTAAAATGAAATTCCTGTAAAGATGTGCTGATGAAAAGAGCACCATTGCCCCCACTTGATACGGAACATACTGGAGAACTTGCACAACATATCGTGCGTGCACACCAGGCGGTATTGTCAGGAATTTTGACCGAGTATGAGCTTAAAAAGCTTGAGCACACTATGCAGCGTAATGGCCTGTATCTGCTGGATGCGAACTGGGAAGAAGCCAGAAAATATGTGGCGCGCAATATCAATCCGGCCACCCGCGATCGATTTATTCGTGCAGGTTTGGAAACAGTCGATGTGATCAAGGCGCTGGATCCTGCGGGTAAGAATCCAGAAGCGACGATTTATGGATCCTGGCCAGGGGTTTTTATTGCCGAACATCAACCGCGTGCCCGCGAACTGTATAAAATCCACCCACAGCTGGCTTATAATGTGTGTGAGCAAATTTTTACCAAAACCGGCTGCCGCATATATCCCAATACCCAATTGGGACGATATGTATTCTTTGACCATCCGGGTGGTTCTGTGTTCGGTGATCAGGCGATTATCGGTGATTTCAACATGTTATATCACGGCGCAACAATGGGGAGTCGTAGCGGCCTTGATATAAATGGTAGGCGGCATCCGAAAACGGAGTCTGGCGTGTTTATGGCCTCCAGCTCTATTGCCACCGGCCCTATCACCATTGGCGCACATTGCATTATTGGTGCCAACAGCCATGTATTCCAGGCAGATAAGAACGGTAATGTTGCTCCTGGTTTGACGATCATCCGCGAGAACAAGGTTATCAGCCTATATAATCCCTTTACCAAACAACGAGTATCTGTTGATAAAAAAGAATATGGCGGGGAGTATCCAACAATCAACAGTCCCGCTTTTTCTGGAAAGATTGCAGCGCAGTATGAGATTTTTGCAGATTACAAGCAACGGCATCCAACACAACCGCCGGAAGATTTTCTGGGTGACGAAGGATACATCGTCGCCACACGCCAGTATATTGCGTACATGAAAGAAGCAGGGATGACGACTTAACGTCCGACATCTGCTGTTAAGTTTCTGAAAATGGTGCGCCTGAGGGAAGTATGTCTTTCAGCATACCCGCTGCCAGCCGTTCTATCTCAAAAGCAATCTGCTTTTGGGAAAGGGACTGCTGCTCCAGCGCCATGTGCTTGCTGCCCGCCTCCACTAGTTTGCGGGCTTTCTCATAGGCGCGGGATTTCAGGATGGCGTCCACGCTGTCATTCGGTACGATGGCATAGACGAAACGGCAGTTCATGGCTTCGGCCATAGACTGCATGGTTTTGAGTGTCAGCCCACCTTTAAGCTCGGCCTTTTCAGCAGCGGATACCTGAGCACGGTTTCTGCCAAGCCGCCGCGCCAGCCCTGCCGCCGACATACCCAGCGCATTGCGGACGGTGCAAATCCAGCCTTCGGGCGGCATAGTAGCCCCCCAAACTGGTCGGAAGCCTTGTTGAACTTGTCCCGATACTGGCTGACGATGATGGTCTTGACGCTCATAATGTATAGTTATTTATATACAGAATAATCAATGAATGCTTGAATCCGTAACCAGACAGGTATGATTAAGGAAATATTTTGAGGGATGTGGCGAACCCGTGCGTACTACAGTATGAGTAAGAACGAGGTGGCTATGAATCATTATCTTGATAAACTATTGGCAGGCTTAAAAAAAGCCAAGCCTGACAACGCATATTTAAGTGCTTTGGAAAGCGATGTATGGCAGCGTATTGCCTTTCAAAAAGCAGAGCAGCCTACCGGCTTGTTTGAAAGCTGGCTGGCGGTTCTTTTTCCGGCGCAGCATCGTTTAGCGCCGATCATGTGCGCGGCGGTGCTTGGCATCATGCTAGGCCGTGTTGACAATTATTTTTAGATAATTCCTAGCGAAAAAAGCAATCAATACGATATTAATGCCTGCAAGGAATCGACGAACAAGTTTATCGTATCTCGTGGCT
>JANMDF010000142.1:0-4793 GCA_031376145.1 Alphaproteobacteria bacterium | reverse complement strand
CGGTGACGGCATCGCCGCACCATTGCCAAAACAAACTATACGGGCATGCTCCAGAAAACGACCAACCAGAGACCGCACGCGAATGTTTTCCGATAAGCCGGGCACACCAGGACGCAGGCAGCATATACTGCGCACAACCAGATCTATTTTAACGCCAGCATTGGAAGCAGCATACAGGGCATCAATCAAGGCCGGATCTACCAGCGCATTCATTTTTGCCCAGATGCTGGCAGGTTTTCCGGCTTTTGCCAGGGTAATTTCATGCTGAATATCATCCAGCAGCATTTGCCGCAGACGCAACGGCGCAATAGCAATCTGTTCCAGATTCTGTGGCTCAGCATAACCGGTCAGATAATTGAAAATCTGCCCTGCATCTCTTCCCAAAACAGGATCGCAGGTAAAATATGAAAGATCAGTATAAATCCTGGCGGTAATAGGGTGGTAGTTGCCCGTACCAAAATGGACGTAGGTTTGCAGGCTGTTGTGTTCCCGGCGAATCACCAGCGACATTTTGCTGTGGGTTTTCAGGGTAACAAAGCCAAAGACCACCTGTACCCCTGCCCGTTCCATATCCCGTGACCACTGGATATTGGCTTCTTCATCAAACCGGGCTTTCAGTTCCACCACTGCAGTGACCTGCTTACCATTTTCAGCGGCTTGAATCAGTGCCTTGATAATGGGAGAGTTTTTGCTGGTACGGTACAGGGTTTGTTTAATGGCCAGGACATCGGGATCTTTTGCGGCTTGCTGCAGGAAGGATACCACCACATCAAAAGATTCATAGGGATGATGGACAATCATGTCTTTGTGACGGATAGCTGCAAAACAGTCGCCATCAAAATCGCGGATGCGTTCGGGAAAGCGCGGCAGAAACTCTGTAAACTTCAGGTCTGGGCGCGCAATATCCAGCAGTTGTTCAATATCAGACAAAGCGACCATGCCGCTGACCTGCAGGAGATCATCTTCCTGAATGTGTGCCTGTTCGATCAGTTCCAATCGGAGGCTGTCCGGCATGACTGCATCAGCCATGATCTGAATCACATACCCGCGTCGGCGTCGCTTCAACGCAGATTCAAAAAACTGCATCAAATCGTCGGCTTCTTCATCAACATCCAGCTCACTGTCACGCAACACCTGAAACAACCCCTTGCCCGTCATCCGAAACCCGGGAAAGAGGCGATCCAGAAACAGCACCACCATATCTTCCAGCAGCACATAGCGGCTGTCATCAGGGAAAATCTTTATGAACCGGGGCAGTGATCTGGCCAATGGCACCAGTGCCTGCATCGGCTCACCGGTTGCCAGGTTGACCAGTTCCATGGCGAGAGCAACACCCCTGTTCGCAATAAAAGGAAAAGGATGCGCCGGATCAATGGCAAGCGGCGTTAACAGAGGGAAAATTTCCTGTTCAAAAATTTCCCGCAGGCGGCGCATGGCCACACGATCCAGACTGTGCGTCTCTAAGAGACTGATCTGCTGTTCTTGTAACAGCGTCTTAAGATTCAGCCACGTACGCTGCTGCTGTTCGATCAGCTGCCGCGTTTCACTGTAAATAGCCGTCAGCTGTTGTGATGCCGTCAGGCCATCCTGACTCAGCAAATCAACACTTGCCCGTACCTGGGCTTTTAAACCAGCAACCCGCACAGTGGTGAACTCTTCCAGATTGCTGTGAGAAATGGCCAGGAATTTCAAGCGTTCCAGGAGTGGGTGCCTGCTGTTGGAAGCTTCCTCAAGCACACGCGCATTAAACGCCAGCCATGACAGCTCGCGGTTCAAAAAGCGATTCGTATAAATAGGGTTATCGCTATCCATGCCTGTATCTTTTGAGGCGATTTTAGCGATGAAGCATTAAAAAATCACAGCATTACAAAAAATTCATGCTGCTGTCATGGTGTACGTCAGGATGCCTTGCTAAGATGGGACATGAATAAAAAAATTATTGTAGTTATTGGCGCCTCTGGCGCAATTGGCTCAGCACTGGTTGCGCTGTTGGCTGACAGGCCAGGTCATCAGGTGTTTGCCTTTGCGCGCACGCCGGTTGTTACGTCGTTGCCAGGTGTAGCGTATGGCAGGCTTGATTATGATGATCCACAGTCTATTGCGGACTGTGCAGCAGTGGTTGCAGCTTATGGTGCGCCGGATGTGCTGATCAACGCTGCTGGCCTCCTGCATGCAGGCGATATGTTGCCGGAAAAATCATTACGTGATGTAACTCCGGAAAATCTCCATCACGTTTTTCAGGTGAATACCGTAGGGCCTGCGTTGGTGATGAAACATTTTCTGCCCATCATGCCGCGCGATCGCCGCTATGTTATGGCAGCGTTATCCGCACGGGTTGGCAGTATGGCTGATAATCTCCTGGGTGGCTGGTATGCGTACCGTGCCTCAAAAGCCGCGCTGAATATGGTTATTAAAACCACCAGTGTAGAAGCAGCACGGCGTAATAAGCAGGCAGTGATTGTCGGATTGCATCCTGGAACCGTAAAAAGTAATCTTTCCAAACCATTCCAGGATAACGTTGCGGCCGATAAACTTTTCACACCTGCCTACGCGGCGGGCTGTCTGCTGCAGGTTGTTGATCAATGCTCGCCTGATGATACCGGAAAGATTTTCGCCTGGGATGGTCAGGTAATCCCTTATTAACAATCTATTTCCTGAATGTCTTACAGATACGCAGTTTGATGGCATACGGTAACAGCACAATACATTTCAGTGTCAGCGTTAATCTTCTGGGGAAATGGATCTCAAACCGCCTGGACTGCAGGCCATGGAGGATGGCTTTCGCCGCAGCATCAGCACTAATAATCATCGGCATGTTAAACGTATTCATATCGGTCAGCGGCGTGCGTACAAACCCCGGACAGATGAGTTTAATGTCAATACCTGGTGATACCTCGTTATATAAGCTTTCTGCAAAATTAATGAGTGCGGCTTTGCTGGCACTGTAAGGCTGGCCATTCGGCAGGCCAATATAGCCAGCAACGCTGGCGCACAAGGCAAGCTGCCCCTGTTGCTGCCGGTTGAAAACGGGCAGCAGATATTTGCTGACGTACAGAGGCCCCATGAAATTAATATTCATAATATTACGAGCACTGGCCGTATCCATATCCTGAACAGCAGCAGGGTTGTAAGTGCCTGCCATGACAATGACGCGGTGCAGGTGGCCAGTGCAGTCTGCGGCTGCAGTCACAGCGGTGATAACAGCTTGTTCGTCCGCAATATCAAAAGGTAAAACATGATGCCGGTCACCCAGCTCATGCTGCAACTGCAGCAGTTTATCCTTGCGGCGTGCAGAGAGGATCAGGGTCGCACCATGATCCGCCAGCATGCGCGCCAGTGCCTCACCAATGCCGCTGCTGGCACCAATAATCCAGATGGTCTGATCCTGGAACGCCATGTTATTTGGCCGGTACTTTTTGCATGAACAGGGTCAGTTCTGCCATGGTTATACCAAATTTCTTGATATAAGAGCGATTGATCAACACCCCATCATGCATCTGCCACATCCAGTCATCAAACTGTACGCGGTAAGTTCTGCCCCGCACCGGCAGATCCATACTGTACTGCCAATTAATGGTGTTGCCTTCAACTGCGCCGGTGGCTGTACCAAGAATATCAGCAGCTGTACCGGTGTATGTACCATCGGCTTGTTTAATAATCGTCCACACACGATGCTGTTTTTCACCATCATAATAATGAAAAATTTCATCAAGTGTACCGGTTGTCCCTGACCACGTCCCCTTGAGGGTAACGTCAAAGCGGCGTACAACCTGACCCTTGCGATCCTGTACGATTCCCCAGCCTTTTATGTCGCCATTAAAAAAAGCTTCCAGTTCCAGTGGGGGGGAGGGAATTTTGTAGTATTCCAGCTTATGGCTGCCGCAACCGCTTAACATGATAATAACTCCTAAGACTGATAAAAACTGTTTCATTTTATTGTATTACCCTACTTATACCCAATGAGTTGCTGTCTGAATTCAGGCTCAGAAGTATTCTCCGCAAGCCAGATACCAAAAAACCAGACACCGAATTGCGGATCAGTGACGCCCCCGATTTCCTGATCATTGTTATAGAAGACCGTAACCCCGTTTGGCTGATAAACACCCGTTAACACAGTATCTTTATGAACATCGGGAAAAATATCGCGCATTTGTGTGTACCAGCTCGCCAGTTTCACCTCGTCTTTAAAACCCTGCTTGCGCATTTCTTGTACTGAGCGGTCAGCAATACGCTCACCTTTTAAGGAGCGTAGATACTGCAGTGACAACGCATATGGTTTATCACGTTCCCATTTGCCATGCGGGGCATAAAGACTGGCGTCGTATACGGAGAACAGCAGATAGGTAAATCGTGCAGTACCGACACGCTGTGCATCTGGAACAAGACTGAGAATATTTTTGGAAGCTGCATATGCAGGCAATGCCATCAAGACGCCGATAACACATATGAAGTACATGTTACGCATGGCTAAGTTCCATGTGCATCACATTAATGCGGCCAACTTTAAAGGCAGCATAGCAAGTCGCCAGATAATAGCGCCACAGGCGGATAAAGTGCTGATCATAACCCAATGCAAGAATCTTCTGCCTGTTTTGATCAAAATCATGCAGCCACTGACGCGCGGTCTTTGCGTAATCCTGGCCAAAGGCAAATTGATCCTGCACGCGCAAGTCTGCTTTTGTAGCCGCTTCTGCAAACCGTTTCGGGCTGGGCAGCATGCCGCCAGGAAAAATATAACTGCGGATCATGTCCCCGCCCTTGCGATAGCGTTCAAAATGCTGCTCATCAATGGT
>JANMDF010000110.1:0-1553 GCA_031376145.1 Alphaproteobacteria bacterium | reverse complement strand
TGATCCGTTGGCAAATTGACAGACTGATCCTGCTGACAAGCGGTTTCGTCAAGACAGGGAGTGATCATCAGCTTCGGCGTCAGCCAGGATTCGGTAACTTGCAGTTGCAGGTGACTACCCTGCCATGCCGTTATCATATCAACAGCAGTTAACGATTGTGCTGCCATGCCTGTGTATGTTGGTGGCTGCAATATGGCGGTAAAATCCACTCCACGATTCAGACCAGTGACGCTTACCTTCGGGGACAGGCTGTGCCTCAACTGTTCCCAAGACTGCTTCCCATCCAGTAAAAATACCAGCAGCAGGGAAAACATGGCTGTCTGTAATGACAGCATCCTGAAAGCGGGCTTACCCAGGCGGGAAATTTTTAGTCTTGAAATACCCGGCAAAACACGCCAGCGGCGCTGCAACCAGCTTTGCATCTGTTGCTGATGCCGTATCCACAACGGTGTATCCTGCAGGGGTGTATCCTGTATTGCCTGCAGAGGCTGATGTTTTAAGGCATTACGCTGTTCCAGATACCGCTGCACCTCTTGCTTAGTTGGTGCCTGTAATCGCTGCAGACACTGGCGACTCCAGATGATCAAACCCACAAAGCAGCTTACCAGAAATCCTAATTGCACCCAGCCGCTCAACATCTGCCAAGCACCCATGGCAGCCAGTAATAACCAGGTCAATAATGCCAGTAATGGGAAATACAATATCCGCTGCACACGCTGTACATACAGCCAGACTCCGGCCAGGTGCTGCGCGCCGGTTACATCCATACCGGCGTTGCCGGATAATGGGTGTAAAGATCGGCGTACGTCGGGCGTTGGCGAATCACAGCAAAGCGCCCCCCATCCACCAGCACCTCCGGCGCAGGCAGGCGTAGATTATAGGTTGATCCCAGCACGCTGCCATACGCCCCCGTATCCAGCATCGCCAGATAATCACCATCAGCTACCGGTGGCAGGTGTAAATTGCTGGCAAAGCAGTCTGTACTCTCGCACACCGGCCCCACAATATCCACACAGTGGGACATCGTATCGGAATGTGGTTGCTGTACGGGTATAATACGGTGCTCTGCCTCATATAATGCCTGGCGCATAAAATCATTCATGCCGGCATCAACGATGACAAAACGCCGCGCCCCTGTATCTTTGCTGTACAACGTTTTAAAAACCAGCATGGCACTGGCACCCACCAGATACCGGCCAGGCTCAAACATGAGCTGTAACGAGCTTCCCGCCGTTACTTTCAGCACCATAGCGGCAAAATCACCAATATCCGGAACATCTTCGCCCTGATAGGCAATACCAAGGCCACCGCCAAGATCGAGACGCTGCAGGGTAAAGCCCTGCTGCTGCACATCGCCTGCTAATTCCATCATTTTCGTAAAGGCGGCTTCAAAGGGTGTAAGGCTGGTCAACTGCGAGCCAATATGTGTCGTCAATGCCTGCAACGCAATATTTGGCAACGTTTTGATCAGTGCCAGCACTTCAGGAATCTGTGCCCAGGCAATACCAAATTTATTGGTGGAAAGCCCGGTGGTGATTTTTGCATGGGTGTTG
>JANMDF010000106.1:0-2259 GCA_031376145.1 Alphaproteobacteria bacterium | reverse complement strand
CCCTCCCCCCGCCCTCTCCCTGAATGGGAGTGGGATAAAAAACAAAGCCCTCTCCCCCCTGGGTATTGGGTTGGGTGAGGGGTGGGCTTGCCCTGCAACACCAAACGAATTCGCCGCGCAAGCGGGGATCCAGATTTGCTGTATTTATACAGTCCTTGATATATATGCCAACTGAGCACCAAACTATCGCAGACATTACCGCCCTGACCGGGATTGAATCGCTGTCATTGGACAACAGCATCCGTCTGTTGAACCGGGCGCAGTATTTTGCCGGTAATCCAACCCTGGATCGCGCACAAAGCCCCCTGTTTCAGCAGACTGTGATCAACCTATTCTTTGAGAACTCCACCCGCACCCAGCTTTCCTTTGAACTGGCTGCGCGCCGACTGGGCGCGGATGTCGTGAGTATGTCCGTGGCCACCAGCTCGGTGAAAAAAGGGGAAACCCTGCTGGATACCGCAATGACCCTGAATGCCATGCATCCTGCTATTCTGGTGGTACGGCACGGTGATTCTGGAGCGGTGCAACTGCTGGCAGAGAAGGTAAACTGTGGGATCATTAATGCTGGCGATGGCTGGCATGAGCATCCCACCCAGGCCTTGCTTGATGCGCTGACCATTCAACAACGCAAAGGCAATATTGCTGGTTTAACAATCGCCATTTGCGGTGATATTCTGCACAGTCGTGTGGCACGCAGTAATATCCTCCTGTTAACCCGGATGGGCGCAATAGTACGGGTAATTGCGCCGCCAACCCTGATGCCACGCGGTATCGAGCAGCTGGGCGTCACGGCGTTTGACCGCCTGCACACCGGCATTCAAGATTGTGATGTGGTGATGATGCTGCGTCTGCAGCGTGAACGCATGGAAAGTGCCTATATCCCCAGTATCCGCGAGTATTTTTATCTTTACGGCCTCGATCGCAAAAAATTTGAGAATGCCAAGCCGGATGCCATTGTCATGCACCCAGGGCCTATTAATCGCGGGGTAGAAATTGACAGTGAAATTGCCGATGACATTGGCCGTAGTGTGATTCAGCAGCAGGTGGAAATGGGGGTTGCGGTGCGCATGGCCTGTCTGGAAGCCATTGCTGCAACAAGAGTGCGAGGCAACCATGCCTGAAATGCAACGCCTAGCCTTATGTAATGCCCGCCTGCTGGATCCAGCTTCAAAACTGGATATTACCGGCGGCATTCTGATTGATCAGGGTAAAATTGCCGGTGTTGGTGCTGAAGTTCAGCCACACAATCTTGCAGCCGATATTCGCCAGCTTGATCTGTATGGACAGTGTGTTGCACCGGGGCTGGTGGATATGCGGGCATTGCTGCCAGGTGATCATGCCAGACACAAGGAAACACTGGAAACAGCCAGCCTTGCAGCAGTAGCTGGTGGTATTACCACCTTTGTCTGTGCCAGTGACAGTCAACCCGCTTTAGACTCTCCGGCAGCACTGCATAACCTGTTGCAGCGCGGGCGTGAGATAGGCCTTGCCAATATTCATGGTTATACCGCTCTTTCACAGTCCCTTCAAGGCCAGCATCTGGCGGAATTTGCGCTACTGGATGCTGCAGGCAGCATGGGCTTCATGGATGGTAACCGTGCTGTTAGCAACCCGCGCCTGCTGTTGAATGCCATGCGTTATAGTCGCCTGTTTGATAAAATGATCCTGACGCATGCCGTTGATCCCTGTCTGCAGGGACAGGGAGTAATGAATCAGGGGGGGCTCGCGAGTAAACTGGGATTGTCAGGGATACCGGCACTGGCAGAATTGCTGATGATAGAGCGTGATATACGCCTGGCAGAGGCCAGCGGTGCCAGGTTACACCTTTGTCATATATCCACTGCTGATGCCGTTGAGGCTGTCCGTCAGGCCAAAAAACGCGGCCTCACCATCACCTGTGATGTTACGCCAGCGCATTTCCATCTGGATGAGCAGGCGGTGGATGACTATCGCACCTTCGCCAAACTGATGCCGCCCCTGCGTACGCAAACAGATATTGCCGCTATCATGGATGGATTACAGGATGGTACGATTGATGCGATTGCCAGTGATCATTGCCCCCAGGATCAGGATAGCAAACGTGTACCCTTTGCCCAGGCGGCATTCGGAATGGTGGGTTTTGAAACGCTGTTATCCTTGACATTAAAACCAGCATTAACTGGTAACGCCAGTCTGCTTGGCATGCTGCGTAAAATTACCGCCGCGCCGGCACAATTACTGGGCTTACCTGTTGGCACGTTAAGGGTTGGCACTGTGGCA
>JANMDF010000046.1:0-1974 GCA_031376145.1 Alphaproteobacteria bacterium | reverse complement strand
GGAGGCCGCTCTCGGCGGCTTGGGCGCCTCAGGTGGCGCAAGCGCTTGAGTGGCCCTCGCCCAGCGCCTAAGTTTGCCGCGCACCCCGACTCGTTTCCGCATCGAAATATCGGAAAAGATTGGGGAAACGGGGAGATTCATGAGCACGACCGAGCGGGCGGATCGCGGACGCGACGAGCCGATCGACGTTGAATTCGAACCGGCGGAGCGGATTCGTCATCGGCTGCTCCTGCGTAGCCCATGTTTGCCAGCGACAGCAAGAAGAGGGGCAAGCCGATCGAGGATGGAAGATTTCGATGGCGTTTGGCGTCGAGAGATGGGGTCATAACAGTTCCTGGGCCATCACTGCAAATTCACAAAAGGGTGTACAGGGATCGGAATGGAGGATCATTGCCGAATTTACTGCGGGTACCTCCTTTTTCGGTCATCAGGTCAAACCGCGATTAGCTTAAGTCGCCAGAAAGCCCCTTGTGACGCTTTTGGTTGAACACGTCTAGTCGGTTTTTGTTCGTTTTCCCTAGCAAAAATGAGGTTTCCGCGGGCGTATAACTAAATTCGTTCAACTGTCCACCTACGGAAATCCGTCGATCCGCCTGAGCGTTAAAGTTTGCCTAAAAGTAAAAGACGTTAAATTCCTTGCGAAAGGCCAGACGGCGGACTAGGTTGAGGGCCGAAGCTCAAGTCCATTTGATTGAGAAAAGCGTTGAAATGTTTCGTTTTCTTGGAGAAGGGTAGCTCTGTGATTATTAGATCCAAAGTGGTGGCATTTCTGTGTTTGATTTCGAGTGCGGCAATCATGAGCGAAGTGGCCAAGGCAGATGGCCCAAGGCTTCGATTATTTCAGAAGAGGTCCGTGGAATCGGCCCCGCGAGTTTCGCCACAAAACGAACGTTCGGCCCGAATCGGTCGAGATACAGGAGCACAATCCACCGTTCAGCCCTCCAGCGGAGGATTAATCGGTAAGTTGCCATCAGGCCGCAACTACTACCAAGGACAGTACTACGGCAATTTCAACAACCGCTTCTACGGGCCACAGTACGGATATTTCTAAGCCGTAACTTCCTCACTGTATTTCATCTTCAAATCGCGAGAGCAACAAAAAAGTGACTATGCAAATTCAAAAACCTCAACTCGCCAAACTTCGTCGAAAACGAGCAACGCACCGAAGACTAAACCTTGAGCAACTAGAGACGCGACGATTGCTGGCTACGTATGTTGTTAAAGATGGTGAGTTCAGTGGGCACAAATTCGACATTGTTTCTCCTCCCAATTCCAATTCTTCCTTGATTCGCATACCTTCATCTAGCAGTTCACACACCTTTAGTCTAAGGGCCAATGTCACAAATCCAAATTTCAATTTCCCAGCAGGCAGTCATACTTCAGTCGCAAATGTTTCTCTTCTAGTAAGCGTGGACACCGGTAACGACGTTACGATTGATGGCGCATCCGTTGTCAATGCGACAACGCTTCAGTTTAATGGAAATATAACAGTACCAGTTGGTTCTACTCACATAACTTTCGTTGCGATTCGATCTGAAGGTGCTGTGCGCTCGAAGGTAATTGATGCCTTTATCGATACAGTTGTCCAAAGAAACAGTCCACCGGCAACACAGGCCGTTAGCTTCAGTGTAGGACATGGAAGAAGCAACACGGGCGTTGTCTCGGCAGCGGATGCTGACGGGCCAATGTCGCTTGCCTATAAAGTTGTTGGTGGACCGCAGCATGGCAACGTATCATTGAACGAATCGACGGGACAATTTACCTACCAAACAACCGACCCTGCATTCATAGGGAATGATTCCTTTTCGTACACGGTTTTCGACGGACTCGACACAGTTACAGCCTCCGTGAACGTGACTATCAAGAACGATCCTCCTGTTTTTCCGGGAGGATCTGTTAACAAAACCGTCGCTGCTGGTGGAACAGTCGACATTCCTGCGTCCGATTCTGGATCCGTCGCTAAATCGAACGCAG
>JANMDF010000043.1:0-2876 GCA_031376145.1 Alphaproteobacteria bacterium | reverse complement strand
GGAATTTCTGGGATCATGATTGAAAATCTTTTGAGTTAATTTCGCAAGTGACGGAAGATTCCAGGCCATGCCCTAATGTGAAAGTGAATTCTGCTCCGATCATGCGTGCCCGGTATTCCATGATTCTGAGGCCCATGCCGTCCGAGTTCGGAGAAATATTCGCGGTCCACTCTCCGTCATCTGAGACGGTGAGGCGGATTTTGTCCTGATTCTGGCCGAGAGTGATGTTGATCCGCCTGGCTTTGGAATGTTTCACCGAGTTGATGACCGCTTCTTGGGCAATCCGGTAGAAATGGATACCTGCCGCGTGACCGCAGGTGGGGACTGGTTCCGGACAGTCCACCGAGCATTCCACGTCCGTCCTCCGGTTGGTGGCGGCGGCGAGTTCACGCAGAGCCATTTCAAGTCCTTCTGTTTCGAGGCGGACCGGATAAAGCCCGCGGGCTAGATTGCGGGATTGGCTGATCGACTCGTCGATCATGTCCGCGATTCGGTTGAGTTCTCTCGCAAGCCCTTGGTCCATCGCCACGGCCTTTTCGTGAAGAATATTGCACGAGAATGCGGCACTCACCAGTTGCTGGCATAAACCGTCGTGGAGATCTTGTCCGACCGTGGCACGCTCGCGGTCACTGATTTGCAGAATCGATTTCTCCAGCTCGCGGTTTTCGGCGATCTGCAGGCGCAGTTCGCGGGTTCTTTCAGAAACTCTTTGTTCTAAGTGCGCGTTCAACGACTTGGTTGCGGAAACAAGGCTCACGGCAATTAGGAAAGTCCCCAATCGCATCGAAGCGTTCCAGTAGGGAATAACCGGGTGAGCAATTTGCGGGAGTGAGCGCAAGTCGTTAGCGAACCACAAGGCTGCTGCGAGAAGCGAGCAAACCGCACCCATCATGAAGCCAGTGGAGCGGGTAATCAGTAATAGTGGAATCAGAAAGAGCAGTGACGTGCTTAGAAATGGGCCAGTCGTATTACCGAGATAGCCGATCGACACAATCATAACTAACCCCGCGGCCATTACGCCTTTTGGGTGGCGTTGATCCAACCAACTGAGGAGGCGCAGGGAAAACGACAAATTCTCATTATTCCCTGTGGGTGGTTTTGATTCGGGGGATTCCATTATATTATCGGGTGAATTGACGCGAAAGCCGAGAAGAGCTTGCCTCAGGTCATTTCTGTTTGGAATCGGCCTGCATCGCCAGCCATTGAAGGGAAAGTCCGGTCGGAAGGTTCACCTTCGGAATCCATCCGCAGGTCTCTTGAAATTTATCACAAACAATCGTCCCTTGGCCGGCATCCCAAGGATTTCCGGGAAGATGTTGGGTGTTCAGTGTTTGTCCGGTCACTTCACGCACAAGTTCAAGGATCTGGAGCAGTGTGAGGCTGGTGCCGCCGGCAATGTTGAAGATTCCCTCAAGCGGATCGCAGATGGCATGAAGCAACGCAGAGGCGAGATCATCAATGAATAAATAGTCCTTTGTGAGAAGTCCATCGCCCCATATCTCAAAGGTTTTTTCAGACAATGCGGCAGCTAAGGCAAAACCGATCACTCCTTGTGGAATGCCGCGTTTGCTGGCGAAGCCGTACGGATTGGTAACCCGTAGGACGACAGGGTGAACGCCATGAATCTTGGCATAGTGCGTGACTAGCGACTCGGCATAAACCTTTGCCGCACCATACTGACTGACGGGCCTCAGCCGATGCGTTTCAGTGACAATTTCCCCGAGGGTGTCGCCATAGACCGTGCCTGCGGAGGAAATGAAGATGAACTTGCCGCCGGGACGGATGAGTCGTGCGTTGAACAAGCGCTCAATGAGCGGAAAATCGTGGTTCCATGCCAGTGACGGGTCCGCTTCGGCAGATACCGGCACCGAGCTCCATGCCATGTGGACGATAGCATCGAGTGAATCCTTGTCCCGGTTCAGAAGTTCGTCATAGGATACTATACCATCTCCCGTTTTACGGGAAACTTTTGTCAAATGCACGGGTGCGCCTTCAAAAAAGGGCATCATGGCTGTCGCCAACCTTCCCGTTGCTCCTGTGATCGCAACTTGTGTCATTGTCGTTTGAGTTTCTGTCCGAGGATGCGTCCAATTTTCCCGAACGCTTTTCCAGGATCCGCGAATGTGGCCACACAAAGATCCTTGGCAGCACGGAAGGGCTTGTGATTGAGGGCCGCTGCCTTAGCATTTCGGCCGTATTTGAAGGCTGTCACCTGATTCCATGACGGTTCGGGCAACGATTCTGAGGACACGGGATCATTGAGGCATCCCTTCGCGAGTGATAAAGACGCAGCGTTCAAATCCCTGACCACTCTGGCAGCGAGAGCATTCGTAGCCGATGAGATCCGCAACCTGTATTCGATCAAAGGTTCTCCGACGTAAGCAATCGTTCCATATGCCGCCATCCGGTGAATAAAGATTGGTGCGTCCGAAAACCGATAGCCGGGATGAAATCGAACCGGACATTCACGCGGGAAGAACCAGGTGCTGGGAACGGTCCAATCCGGGCAGTTCGTAATGTGATCGCCTGACCAGTAGGCAGTTGGCATGTAACGCCCACCGCCTCGTTCTCCCGCTTCGTTGATAAGCCAAGCGTCAGACGCTAGAAGGCACAGGTCCGGGTGAGATTCCCTCAGGCGTTTGAAGTGCGCCAACTGCTTGGAGAGTGTATAGGGAAGATGTCGGTCGTCTCCATCGATCAACGCGATGAACTCCCCGCGCGCAATTTCAATCCCAGCGTTTCGCGTGGCACTGATGCCACGATTCACCGTGGACAAGAGTGGCTTAACTCGCCCGTCTCCCGAAGCGTAAC
Source organism: Alphaproteobacteria bacterium (assembly GCA_031376145.1). Lineage (GTDB taxonomy): Bacteria > Pseudomonadota > Alphaproteobacteria > JAJTHO01 > CANGXP01 > JANMDF01. The sequence goes on along the minus strand of JANMDF010000043.1, from coordinate 65 downwards.
CACGTATCACATCCGGGCCATCGTCCTTGGATGCATCATCAACAATGATCAACTCAAGATCCATT
>JANMDF010000057.1:0-1981 GCA_031376145.1 Alphaproteobacteria bacterium | reverse complement strand
TGCCGGGATTGCCCTGCAGGCCGCACTCATGGTCTTGTTACTGGGCAGTTTTTTAGGAATGTTTCTGTCGATACTGCGTCTTTCCGGCCTGAAGCTGCTGGATATTACCGCCCAAGGATATACGTATATTTTTCGCGGGATTCCAGAACTGATCGTTATTTTAATGGTTTATTTTGGTGTCACGGCCTTTGTGGAAATTGTTCTTGATGTGCATTACGAAATATCCCCCCTCAATGCAGGGATTTTAGCGTTAAGTTTATGTTTTGCCGCATATGCTTCGGAGGTCTTTCGGGCATCCTATCTTGCAATTCCATCAGGGCAGTTGGATGCTGCGAAAGCTTACGGCATGTCACGTCGTCTGATTCTTTACCGTATTATCATGCCCCAGGCATTACGCTATGCACTGCCTGGCCTTGGTAATCTGTTTATTGGCCTGCTCAAGGATACGTCGTTGTTATCTGTCATTGGTGTAGCAGAAGTGATGCGTAAAACTCAGGAAAGCATTACGAACACACACCAGCCGTTTAATTATTATGCGCTTGCTGCAGGATTGTATTTGGTCATGACGCTGGCAGCAACACTGGCTATTGCAAAAATTCGTATTTATACGGAAAAAGGACAGCGTCGCCACGGGTATCGCCATGCTTGATGAGTATTGGCCGCAGTATTTTCCAGGACTGCTGAGTGGGATACAGCTTACATTTGTACTGGTATGTACGTCGTTGATCCTGGGATTTTTAGGGTCTGTGATATTAGCAACATTAAAATTGAGCCATAACAGGTCGCTGCAATATTGTTGCAATGCCTACATTCTGTTTTTTCGGGGAACCCCGTTGCTGGCACAACTTTTCCTTGTTTATTATGGCCTGTCACAGTTTGAAACCGTTAAAAACAGTGTATTCTGGGATGGGTTCCTTGAGAATCCTTATGGGTGCGCTGTGCTGACAATGAGTATGAACGCCGCTGCGTACATGGCAGAGATTTTATATGGTGCGATTAAAACACTGGCCTATGGCCAGATTGAAGCAGCGACATCTCTGGGCATGAGCCGCCGCCAGATGTACCGGCGGATTATCCTGCCACAGGCATTCCGCCAGGCTATTCCCGCATACGGCAATGAAGTTATTCTGCTGATTAAAGGCAGTGCCTTGGCCAGTACATTGACGTTAATGGAAATTACTGCAGTAACGCGCAGCTGGGTTGCCAGAACCTATATGCCTATTGAATTTTTTGGAATTGCAGCACTGGTATATCTTACGATTAATTTTTTTGTGGCAACGGCCTTTCGCTATCTTGAAATTTGGCTGACGCCATACCGCAAAAGTGGTTTAAAAGACGAACAGGCCAAAGCATGACCATTCATGCCAGTGTTGTCGCAGTGCATGGCCGTGGTGTAATGCTCATGGGTGCAAGTGGAAGTGGCAAATCAAGCATGGCTCTGCGCCTGATTCAACAACATAAAGCCATATTAATCAGTGATGATTATGTTGATTTGAGCGTTGCACAGGATAGGCTTATTGCTGCCCCACCTGCTGTTCTTGCAGGGAAACTGGAAGTGCGTCACGTTGGGATGATCACACTCCCTTATCTGACAGAACATGCACTGCATATGCACGTTATGCTGAAGCCAGCTGGCCAGTGTGTCCGCTTGCCGGATGATCAACAGTGGATGTTTGCTGATATAAAGTTACCCAGCATTCACTTGCCGGGACATGATATCGACAATGATGTTCGTATCATGGCGGCCTTACAGGGGTGTTGCGATGCCTGAAAATCTGAAACAGGTTGTACTGGTTACAGGCATGTCCGGTGCCGGACGATCTACGGCGTTAAATTATCTGGAAGATATTGGTTATGTGGTAACGGATAACCTGCCATTACGCCTGGTGTTGCCATTACTCCAGGAAGATGTTGTGGCAACACATATTGGCCTGGGGCTGGATAGCCGCACATTGGCCAGCGACCCGCTGATGCTGCCGGA
>JANMDF010000261.1:0-1571 GCA_031376145.1 Alphaproteobacteria bacterium | reverse complement strand
CATGCTTGATGTTTTTCTAACCGACGTGCTGCCGGTACTGCTGCACATTCTGGCCATTTCTGTGCCATTGCTGCTGTCCGTAGCCTATCTGACGTTTGCCGAACGCAAGGTGATTGCCGCCATGCAGTTGCGCAAAGGCCCTAACGTGGTGGGGCCTTTCGGGCTGTTACAGCCCATTGCTGACGCCATTAAGATGATCACCAAGGAAACGATTATTCCCAGTGGAGCCAATAAGCTGCTGTTCATGCTGGCGCCCATCATGACCTTTGTGCTGGCGATGATTGCCTGGGCAGTCATTCCCATGCAGGTGGATGATAAAGGCAGCCCGCTGGTGCTGGCCAACATCAACCTTGGTGTGCTGTATCTTTTTGCCATTTCTTCCCTGGGGGTTTACGGGATTATCATTGCCGGCTGGGCGAGCAATTCACAGTACGCCTTTCTGGGCGCGATGCGCTCCACCGCTCAGATGGTGAGTTATGAAGTCTCCATCGGTTTTGTCATTGTCTGTGTGATTCTGCTCACCGGCTCCATGAATTTAACCGATATTGTCCTGGCACAGAAAGACATGTGGTTTGCTATTCCACTGCTGCCCATGTTCATCGTATTTTTCATCTCCGCGCTGGCGGAAACCAACCGCTCCCCGTTTGACTTGCCGGAAGGTGAGTCTGAACTGGTGGCGGGCTATTTTGTTGAGTATTCCAGTATCAGTTTTGGTCTGTTTTTCCTTGGTGAATACGCCAACATGATTCTGATGAGTGCGATGACGGTGATCCTGTTCCTGGGCGGCTGGCTACCCCCCATTGACACACCATTTTTCCAGGCTATTCCTGGCATAATCTGGCTGTTTATCAAGATTGCCATGGTACTGTTTTGCTTCCTGTGGGTGCGGGCAACCATGCCGCGCTATCGCTATGACCAGTTGATGCGTCTGGGCTGGAAGATTTTCCTGCCCCTCAGCCTGGTTATGGTGATCTTGACATCGGCGTATGTGGTGTTTTTAAAGTAGATATTGAGTAGTATTATGATCAAAACCATCAAAACCTGGACACTGTGGGAACTGGCTGTCGGCATGAGCAAGACCCTGCGTTATGCCTTCAAACCGAAATACACCATCAACTATCCCTATGAAAAAGGCCCTCTCAGCCCACGTTTTCGGGGTGAACACGCGCTGCGTCGCTATCCTAACGGCGAGGAACGCTGTATTGCCTGCAAACTGTGCGAAGCCATCTGCCCCGCCCAGGCCATTACCATTGAAGCCGAACCCCGCGAAGATGGCAGCCGCCGCACTACGCGCTATGACATTGACATGACCAAGTGCATTTACTGCGGTTTCTGCCAGGAAGCCTGTCCCGTGGATGCCATTGTCGAAGGGCCGAACTATGAGTTTGCCACCGAAACGCATGAAGAATTACTGTATAACAAAGAAAAACTACTGGATAATGGTGATCGCTGGGAAAGCCAGATTAACCGCAACTTAGAGGCCGATGCGGCGTATAAATAAACCAGGACTTACACAACATAACGATTTTTCCGTCTTCCCGGCGGAAGCCGGGATCCAGAACTGTCTGTTT
>JANMDF010000251.1:0-3418 GCA_031376145.1 Alphaproteobacteria bacterium | reverse complement strand
TGGTGCAGGGCGAGCGGGAGTTGGTTGCCGATTGCCGGTCGCTGGCAACCTTTACCTTGCAGGGCATTCCCCCCATGCTGGCGGGTGCAGCGCGGGTGGCGGTGACGTTCAGCGTGGATGTGGATGGTCTGTTGACGGTATCAGCGGTGGAAGAGACAACAGGCATCGCCCAGCAGGTGGCGGTGAAGCCAAGCTATGGTTTGGATATGGAGGCCATGCGGGCGATGCTGTATAGCAGCCTGCAGCATGGTGCCGAAGATATGAATGAACGTTTGCTCATTAACGCCAGGGTGGCGGCACAACAGCTGTTACAGAGCCTGGAAACGGCGTTGGTACGGGACGGGGATGTTTTGAATATGAGTGAGTATTCACTCATTAATGAGCGGCAGGCTATCTTACACGCTGTACGCGTTCAGCAGGATCGCACTGCGATTGTGGAGGCTACCGAAGCGCTGGAAAAAGCTTGTGAACCACTGGTGGAACGGCGTTTGCAGCGGGCACTGTCCACCGGCCTGACAGGCCAGCATGTTGATACAATTGCGTTGGAAAATCTGGTAAAAGCCCCTATACACACCTGAACACAAAGACGTTTAGAAAGAGGATCGTATGCCACAGATGACTTTTATTGAAACAGACGGTAATGCCCGTGTGGTGGATGCCCCGAACGGTCTGTCCGTCCTGGAAATTGCCCATAAGCACGGCGTTGATTTGGAAGGTGCCTGCGAGGGCTCGCTGGCCTGTTCCACTTGCCATGTGGTGGTGGATGAGGCATTTTTTAATAAGATTCCAGCGGCGAAAGACGATGAGGAAGACATGCTGGATCTGGCCTTTGGCCTTACGCACACTTCGCGCCTGGGCTGCCAGATTATCATGAGTGACAAGCTGGATGGCCTGGTGGTGAAATTGCCGTCAGCCACGCGCAATATGCAGGTAGACAAGAAAGCAGGCTAAGGATGCGATGGACGGATACCGATGATATTGCCCTTAGCCTGGCTGAAAAGTACCCTGATCAGGAAATTCTGGCGTTACGTTTTACTACGCTGCACCAGATGGTGTGTGGACTTGATGACTTCCAGGATGATCCGCAGAAGTCCAATGAAAAAATCCTGGAAGCCATTCAGATGGCGTGGCTTGAGGAAGTCGAGGCGTGATGTTTGAACGGTTAAAACAGGATACGACCAAAGACTGGCGGGCGTACACCGAACACACCTTTGTCGCGCAACTGGCGGCAGGGACGTTGCCTGAAGCTGCTTTTAAGCATTACCTGGTGCAGGATTACCTGTTTCTGCTGCAATTTGTGCGGGCGTATGGCCTGGCGATTTATAAAGCCGAGCATTTAAAAGACATGCGCCATGCGCTGGGCACGATCAAAGCCATTCTTGATACTGAAATGGATATGCATGTGGCCTATTGCAAGCAGTGGGGCATTACGCCAACGGCACTGGAGCAGGCGGAAGAAGACACCGCCACGCTGGCTTATACCCGTTTTGTGCTGGCCACCGGTGGCAGCGGTGATCTGCTGGCGTTATTAACCGCCTTGATGCCGTGCGTGGTGGGCTATTTTGATGCCGCCAGTTGGGCACAGAAACGCGCTGTTGGTGGTGCAAAGAATCCGTATCACCAATGGCTTGAGACCTATAATGGTCATGATTATGCCAAGGTTGCCGTGCATGCGATTAACCACTTTCAAGACGTGTATCAGCGTCAAGGGGGCGATAACCGCTATCCAAGCCTGCATAAAATTTTTCGCCAGGCAACCCGTCTGGAGGTTGGCTTCTGGGAGCAGGGCTTAAAGGCGGCTGCATGACGAAAGGTCGCGCCATTGTCGCCATGTCCGGCGGCGTAGATAGTTCCGTAGTCGCGGCCATGCTGCATGCTGAGGGCTATGACGTGGTGGGCATTACCCTGCAACTCTATGACCACGGCGCGGCTATTAATAAAGCAAAAGCCTGCTGTGCGGGGCAGGATATTCAGGATGCCAAAAATGTGGCGGAGCGCATTGGTTTTCCGCACTATACCCTGGATTATGAAAGCCGGTTTAAACAGGCGGTGATTGATGATTTTGCTGATACATATTTGCGGGGGCAGACCCCCATTCCCTGTGTGCGCTGTAATCAGACGGTGAAATTCCGTGATCTGCTGCAAACCGCCCGCGATCTGGGCGGGGATTTTCTGGCCACCGGCCATTATGTGCAGCGCATCGCGGGCGCACAGGGTGCAGAAATGCATGCCGGTGTGGATCCCGCCAAAGATCAGAGCTATTTTCTGTTTACCACCACGCAGGAACAATTGGATTTTTTGCGCTTTCCCTTAGGCCATAAAAGTAAGGATGAAACGCGGGCAATGGCGGCACAGTTTGGCCTCAGCGTAGCGGACAAGCCGGACAGTCAGGATATCTGCTTTGTGCCCACCGGCAAATACAGTGAACTGGTACAGAAACTGAGACCGGAGGCCATTAATCCAGGGTTGATCAAGCATGTGGATGGAACGGTATTGGGTGAGCATCAGGGGATTATCCATTTCACTGTTGGACAGCGGCGTGGCATTGGCGTGGGAGGCAGTGATGTGCCACTGTACGTAATTCGCCTGGAACCAGAAACAGCGACAGTGGTGGTGGGGTCGTATGACGCCCTGGCGGTTGCGGAAATGGTGCTGCAAGAAGTCAACTACCTGGGGGATAAACCTTTGAGTGCGCCACAGGCAATGGCGGTGAAAATCCGTTCTACCCGTCCACCAGTAACGGCAACGGTGCAGGAAAAAGATGGGCGGGTGCATGTCCGTTTTCTTGAGCCACAGCACGGCGTATCACCAGGCCAGGCCTGCGTGTTTTATGACGGATCACGGATGCTGGGCGGTGGGTGGATTCAGGCCTGTTAAATTGCGGGATTCGCCTTCGCTGGGTCTGTCTTGATGTATAGCTGAATGATTATATAATGACGCATACAGTAACCCTCACCCCGCCCTCTCCCTGAAAGGGAGAGGGAGAGGGAGAAGAAAGAAAGCCCTCTCCTCCTTGGGGAGAGGGTTGGGTGAGGGGCAATATTTGCATCATTCTATACTCATTTTGCTATAGCTTAAAATCGGATCAAGTGTGGTTGCAGGGTTATAAAATATGTATGCTTGTCGTTCGGATGGCTGAACGTTGAGACAACAATATTGCCAGCTTCCGGAGGTGTAAAAGTCAGTACGGTATTGACTGTCTTTGCTGCATTCTTCTGGTCTGTGCAGGCGTTAGCCTGGGTATCAAAGCTGGTTTTCACAGTGGTATGCAGAACAGATTTCAGCGTTGTTTCCAAAGTGATATTTTGAACAGCAGCTGTTTTTTCGGGTTTCTGACAATTCAGTACCGCCGGAATGCTGATCTTTAAGTCTTTACCAACATATTGAATAGCGTAGCCTTTTTCAACGATGTCAGCGG
>JANMDF010000247.1:0-4994 GCA_031376145.1 Alphaproteobacteria bacterium | reverse complement strand
TCGGAAAAATAAAAGAGTTCAGAGGCATAGCCACGAGATACGATAAACTTGTTCGTCGATTCCTTGCAGGCATTAATATCGTATTGATTGCTTTTTTCGCTAGGAATTATCTAAAAATAATTGTCAACACGGCCTAGTAGAATTTATAGTGTGATGTTTATAGACACTGTCTTATTAAGAGATCAGCGGCCACCGTATTGCTGCTGATATCGTATCTGGAATGCGTCAGTAATATTGGCTTCGCGCACAATATCTTCAATTAACGTTCCCTGTTTGTACGGGCTGCAAGCAACTTTGACGCGTCCCCCCGCAATGTCTGCCAACGTGTAATGGCTGGCCGTCGATCCATCTTGATGGATGCTTTTGACATTACCCTCCTTGAGTTTGGTAATGATACGATTCTGTGCAGTATCATTGCTTGCCAGAATACCAAGGGCAACCGTTAAGGCTCTTCTGAGTGTGCCAGGCTGCTGACTCTCTGCCAGTGTAAGGCCAGAATAAGGCAATACCTCTTGTGCCTGGAGTGCGGCTATGGGGTCAATGCCGCTAGGTTGCAGGGTTGGGATTTCGCGTCGCCTGGGGTTGCGTTGTATGGGAGCAAGTTCTTTGCTGATAATCTGGGTTGGTGGTTCAAAGGTACTAATCTGCTGGTTCAGAAAGTCCAGCAATTGGGGGTCTTTAATGGCCGCACAAGCGGCCTCAATACCGTCTATCCCGCCGGATTTTAAAGCCCTGCGAAATTTTTTGAGTTCATAACCTGGCGTCCTGGCCTGCAGCCAGGAAGAAGGTATTTTATTGTGCAAATGCAGCCTAAACGCCAGCAATGCCTGTGTACTACAACCGATGCGGTCTGTAATGCTGGCAGTCAACGCGGCTTTACGGGCTATGCCAGCGGCATCCTGCAGGGTGGCCTGTTGTTTTGCGCTTTTCGGCCTCTCAGGAGTGGTGGCAAGTGATTGTTTTGCAGCAGCCTTTGTCAGTGCTTTTGCATCGCGGGCGGCGTTTCTATCTTCTTGCGATTGCTGGGCGATAGGTGTGTAATATTCAATAAAGCCAGGCAGTTCCGTTGCCAGCATCTCTAAAAAAACGGTGGTATGTTTTTTCAGATTAATCAGGGGTTTTGTGTTGTCGTGCTGATCGTTGATATAACCAGCGTTATGCATCATGCTTTTTAAGCGTCCTGTAGCAACGATTCTGTCAGGATAGATTTTATCGTTGTTCGTTAAATATTCGCGAAAATCACGGGCAAAGTTGCCCCGATGGCCGGGCAGGTCTATCAGCGTTTTTAAATTGGATTGCAATGTCTGCATTGCTGGTGTTGTGGCCAGCGTGTCGCATGTCTGCCGGTGGGCATGTATGGCAGCAAATGTATTGACCAGCCCCTGTAGCGTCTCAAGACGCCAGGATTCCGGTTTTTCGTTGCCAGTGATAGGTTTATCATGGTTACCGATGAGCGGAGAACCTGCCCATTCTGCCAGGGTAGAACTGTCGGTATTTTTCAGCCGTAAAGTGGGCGTAATGTCAAGATCATGATTAAATTGAATAATAATGTCGTCAATTCCCCATCCGGCGCCTTCCTTAACCAGCGTTTTAATTTCATCCAGCATGGTTTGATAGGCATCTGAGGCGATGAGGGTTTTAATCGCACGCTGTTCTGCCGCAAAACGCTGCATCGCTATCATTAAGGCAACATTTTCGGGCGTCACTTCATATACATCGGCAGCGTAATCACCACCTGATGGAAATTTTTCATTCAGTGCTGCATAGCCCTCTTGCAGGCGTTCCTGCGTTGCGGCTGATTTCTTTAAACCTGTGGTATCGTATAACGTGGGTGCAGTGTGTGGTGCGTCAATAGTGCTTTTATACAGTTCACTTAAACATGCGAACAGGCGTTCATGGGGATAATCCCAACGGTCAACACGAGGCATTGCAAAAATGTTCAAGGCACTACGCACGTCATTGCGGAGTTGCAGCAATGCCGCGGTTGTTTGGTCTTTGGGTATAGAGCTCGACATGTATCAGATTTCCTGTTTCTATTGTATCATTAGGATTTACGCGTAATGACTCTGTCATCCTGAACAAAGTGAAGGATCTCGTAGAATATTGAGATCCTTCACTTTGTTCAGGATGACAGAAGTCCCAGTTTCGCGGAAGTCATCATTATAATAGATGGCGAGGGTTACAGATATGACGCCCGTCACAAATTGCGCAATGCACGGCGTTTAATATATGGATGCACGGGCTGATCCAGCATTACGTGTACCCAGCCTGGATTATCTTTGCCGGCATCATTCAGCCAGTTGGCTATACTGTCCTGTACATAGCGCACATCATCCCGCAGCAGAGGTGTTAGTAAAGGTACAGCAATCCCAGGGTTCTGGCGCAACAGCGGGCTGTGTGCACACCACACGCCCCGTGGGCGGGTGGCTTCACTGGCAAAGCGGCGGATGTTAGGGCTGGTATCAGATGCCCATGGTGTCAGCAGGTCAATTGCCTGCTGCATATCCTCTAATAACAATGGCCGCACGGCCAGCCATGCCCATTCCCGCACGCCAAAATGCGGGTCATCGGCAAGGGGTTTTATGGCTGCTAAAGCCTGTTGCAGATCAGATGCATGCTGTATGGAAAGCGCATAAGCCACCCAGCCGCGCACGGTATCTGAGGCATGTAACGACAACGCCGACAGGTCTGCATTGCCGGTCAACAAAGCCTCTCCACCCAACTGCATCCGTTTCGTAATGCCGTTATCAGCGGGAGTAGGGATAGATGCCGCAGGACAAACAGTGTGCAGCAGTCCCTGCATGTCTATCGCCAGGGCTTCAACCAGATTTGCCGTGGCAAGCGTTCCGTGATTAAGGGCGTGTAGAATATCTGCAGGAATATCCTGGCGACGGCGGGCGGCGGTGCGGGGTTGCTTGAGCATGCTGGTTTCATGCGAGCGTATCGGTGCGAATCTCCGTCAATCCAGTCATGTAGGGCTGCAACACTGTTGGTATAGTAATACTGCCATCGGCCTGCTGATAATTTTCCATGACGGCCAGCAGGGTACGCCCCACGGCCAGCCCAGAACCGTTGAGGGTGTGAACAAAGGCGGCTTTCGATTCGGCAGTTGTGCGATAGCGTGCCTGCATCCGTCTGGCTTGAAAAGCACCGCAATTACTGCAGCTGGATATCTCGCGGTAGGTGTTCTGGGCTGGCACCCAGACTTCCAGGTCATAAGTTTTGACAGCAGAAAAGCCCATATCGCCGGCACATAACAGCACTTTTCGGTAGGGCAGTTCCAGAGCCTGTAAAATCCGTTCAGCGGCTGTGGTTTTGCGTTCCAGCTCAGTCATGGAGGCTTCCGGTGTGGTGATGCTCACCAGTTCAACCTTGTGAAATTGGTGCTGGCGTAAAATGCCACTGGTATCGCGACCAGCCGATCCAGCTTCAGAGCGAAAACAGGGGGTATGGGCGACAAAGCGCAGGGGCAGGGCAGTGGCTGGTAGAATTTGTTCGCGTACCAGGTTGGTGAGACTCACTTCCGCCGTTGGGATCAACCAGAGATCATCCGTTGTTCTAAACAGGTCATCACCGAATTTTGGTAGCTGGCCAGTGCCATACAGGGCATGATCACGCACCAGGTAGGGGGGGGAGATTTCGGTATAACCAGATTCCTGGGTATGGGTATCCAGCATGAACTGTGCCAGTGCCCGTTCCAGGCGGGCAAGTCCGCCGCTTAACACCGTAAAGCGGGCACCGGACATGCTGGCGGCCTTTTCGGCAGACAGGAATCCAAGATTTTCACCAAGCACTTCATGGGGTTTGGGGGTAAATGCAAAGGTGCGTGGCGTTCCCCAGCGGCTGACCTCAATATTTGCCGTTTCGTCCTTGCCGTCCGGTACGCTGGCATGCGGTAAGTTCGGCAGGGTAGACAGGAGGCTTTCCAGTGCCTGTCCCAGGGCTTCGGCCTCTGCTTCCAGGCCAGGCAATTGCTCCTTCAGTACCGCCACGCGTTCCATCAGGCGGGCAGCTTCAGTCTCGTTTTTACTGGCTTTGGCCGCACCAATGGCCTTGGAAGCACTGTTGCGTTCTTCCAGTAACTGTTGTGCAGCCGTCTGTGCCGCACGGCGGCGTTGATCAAGATCGAGAATAGTATCGGCTTGGGCGGGCAGGCCGCGTCTGGCCAGTGCTGCATCAAACCCAGCAGGTGCTTCCCGGATCAGGGTAATATCGTGCATTATTCAGCTTTTTCGTTGTCCGCACGGTTTTTCAGGGCATCCAGTTCCTGGCGAAGTGTATGGATCTGGTCTTTCAGCGCATCCACATCTTCCTGGCGTGCCAGCTCCAACTGGTTGCAGACTTTTTCCACGCCACTTTTGAAAAAGTTTTCCATCTCGGTACGGGCGGCATCAGCGGTGGAAAACGCGCCACTCATGACTTTGGACAGATCTTCAAAAATCTTTTGGCTGTTGGACATGGTTTTTATCTTTTCGGCAAGGATTGAGGAGTATATTGATGGTAATAAATACTGCAAAAAAGGAAAATAGCAATGATACTCATCACCGGTGGTGCCGGATTTATCGGCTCAAACTTACTGGCGCGGCTTGATCAGCATGCCATTCGTTACGACATCACCATCTGTGATGTGCTGGGTACTGACGACAAATGGCGCAATATCAGCAAGCATGAGTTCCATGATTTTGTAAAACCCCAGGATCTGCCGCGTTATCTGGAAACCCATAAGGGGCGCATTCATGCGATTTTTCACTTGGGCGCGATTTCATCGACAACCGAAACCGATGCCGATCTGATTATTCACAACAATTTTGCGCTCAGCAAATACCTGTGGAAATGGTCAGCAGAAAATAACGTGCGCCTGATTTATGCCTCCAGCGCGGCCACTTATGGCAATGGCGACAGTGGTTTTGATGATGTGTTTGATGTGGAGGCGCTGGCAAAATTGCAGCCGATGAACCCGTATGGCTGGAGCAAACATGCTTTTGATCGTTATG
>JANMDF010000225.1:0-6576 GCA_031376145.1 Alphaproteobacteria bacterium | reverse complement strand
AATAACTGCATGCCAATCCAGGCACCGAAGGAAAAGCCGGCGACAACGGCGCGTCTGGCATCAGGATTATGATTCTGCAGCCAGTCGAGTGCGGCAGCAGCATCAGCCAGTTCGCCTTCGCCTTTGTCATATTCCCCCTGGCTTTTGCCTACACCCCGGAAATTAAAGCGCAAGGTGGCGTATCCCGCGCGGGCAAAGGCGTGGAACAGCACATATACCACTTTGGTGTTCATCGTGCCACGGTTGGCGGGGTCATCATCGGGGCGTGGATGTGGGTGCAGGATCAGGGCAATGGGTGCCTTGGGTGTTTTTCCTGGACTGTAGCGGGCTTCCAGACGACCGGCGGGGCCACTGATCATCAACTCTGGCATAATAACTCCGGCATAATAACCTACTTTACAACTCAACTATTGTGTGGCAAATACGTGCATGAAGCGGCTTGTATCATGCCGCAGGCAGACAATTCAAGAATTTATCCATCAGGTTCACAGGAAATGGCGTTACAGCGGTTAAAGGCACATATCGACTCGATTCGCCAGCGTGATCCAGCGGCGCGAAATGCCGTGCAGGTGGTGCTTACCTATCCCGGGCTGCACGCCGTCTGGCTGCATCGTCTGTCGTCCTGGCTGTGGCAGCGTGGGGCAAAACTGCCCGCCAATTTCCTGGCCATGCTGGCGCGGATGGTGACGGGCATTGAAATTCACCCTGCGGCGCAGATTGGCCGCAACCTGTTCATTGATCACGGCACGGGCGTGGTGATTGGTGAAACAGCAGTGGTGGGGGATGATGTCACAATTTATCAGGGCGTAAGCCTGGGTGGTTTGTCATTGCAGCCGGAAAAGCGGCATCCCACTGTTGGTAACGGGGTGATTATCGGCGCAGGTGCGCAGCTGATCGGTGGGATTAGCATTGGTAATCACGCCCGGATTGGTGCCAATGCGGTGGTTTTAAGTGACGTGGCCGCCCAGACTACCGTGGTGGGTGTGCCGGCCAAGCCGGTGTTGCGCGGTGCGCGCTCCCAGGAATCACCAGATTTCAGCAGTGATTTCCATGCCTATACCGAGGATTGTGCGGGCAAGGTAGATCCGGTGCAGTGCACCCTGGAAGCACTGGCGCGGGATGTGGCCAGTCTGCGGGATCGGCTGGATGCCCTTGAGCCAAAGCCAGTTGTGCGCCGCAGGAAAGCAGGGGCGTCATGAAGCTTAATACTAAAGGGCGTTATGCCGTGATGGCCATGGTAGACCTTGCGCTTTACGGTGATGACAAGCCGGTGACGCTGGCGGATATTGCCACGCGCCAGGAGATTTCACTATCCTATCTGGAGCAGTTGTTTGCGCAGTTACGAAAAGCCGGACTGGTGAACAGTGTGCGGGGGCCAGGGGGCGGCTATGTGCTGGCAAAAACTGGGGAGCAAACCTCCATTGCCGCGATTATTCAAGCGGTGGACGAATCCCTGACCGTCACCCGCTGCAGTGCCACCGGCCATACGGGGTGCATGCTGGATAAAAGCCAGTGTCTCACCCATGATTTGTGGGAAGCCATGGGGCGGGAGATTGTGGGCTATCTGGACAGTATCAGTCTTGCTGATGTGTGTAACCGGCGGCTGCAGCAGGCATCGATGGTGGCGGCATGATTTATCTTGATTATAATGCCACGGCACCCGTGCGACCGGCGGTTATTACGGCGATGGTTGATGCCCTGGCCAGTACCGGCAATCCTTCAGCGGTGCACCAGGCCGGTGTGGCCGCCAAACGGGTGGTTGAACAGGCGCGGCAAGCCCTGGCCGAGCATGTCGGTGCCGGTAAGGATCAGGTTATCTGGACAAGTGGTGCCAGTGAGGCCAACAGCCAGTTGCTGCAGGCGTATGCAGGGAAGCCGGTGTTTGCGCCAGCCACCGAGCACCCTTCGGTATTGTTGCAACCCGTGGATGTACAGGCATTGCCGGTGGACGGGCAGGGGGTGTTGGCCTTGGAGGCCTTAAGAGCTGGGCTAAAGGCTGCGGAACAATCTGGGTTGGTTTCCGTGATGCTGGTGAATAACGAAACTGGCGTGATTCAGCCAATCCGTGAGATTGCGGAGATTGTGCATCAGGCGGGTTTTGAACTGCATGTGGATGCGGTGCAGGCACTGGGCAAGCTGCCCATCAACATGTTGACCATGGGCATTGATCACTTGACGGTGAGTTTTCACAAAATTGGTGGGTCGCTGGGCGTTGGCGCACTCATCAGTAATAACCTTACCGCGTTGCAGCCACTACTGTTCGGTGGGGCGCAGGAACAACGCTTGCGGGCAGGGACGCTGAATGTGCCAGCCATTGCCGGGGTTGGGGCGTTAATGCAGGAACTGGAACAACTGCAAACCCTGCCGGACTGGCAAAGTCTGTTACAACAGGCGTTGCCTGAAGCGGTGATTTTTGGTGTGGATGCGCCGCGGGTAGGCAATGTTCAGTTTATGGCGATGCCAGGCGTTCCGTCTGAAACGCAGGTGATTGCCATGGATATGGCGGGTATCTGTGTCAGTGCAGGGGCGGCGTGCGCGTCTGGGAAGACCAAAAGATCCCGCGTGCTGGAAGCCATGGGCGTGCCCGAGCATCTGGCAGGTTCGGCTATTCGCATCAGCTGGGGCTGGAATACACAAGAATCGGATATCCAGGCATGTATTTCCGCCTGGCAAGACTTATATTACAGAAAGCAGCAGCAGGCTGCATGAGGCAAGAAATGACGCACCCCGTAAAGGCAACAGCACCTATTTATCTGGATTATCAGGCGACAACGCCTTGTGATCCGCGCGTGGTGCAGGTGATGCTGCCCTGGTTTACCGAAAAATTCGGTAATCCGCATTCGCGTAACCATGCCTATGGCTGGGAAGCGGAAGAGGCGGTGGATATGGCGCGGGAGCACATAGCCGCGCTGATCGGTGCCAGTGATAAGGAAATTGTGTTTACCAGTGGGGCGACGGAATCCAATAATCTGGCGATTAAGGGTGTGGCACGGTTTTTCAAGGGCAAGAAAAATCATATTATTACCTGTGTCACCGAGCATAAATGCGTGCTGGATTCAGCGCGGCATCTGGAGGAAGAAGGTTTTGATGTTACCTATCTGCCGGTGCAGCCCAACGGTCTGATTGATCTGGCGCAGCTGGCCGCCGCCATCACCGAACAGACGGTGCTGGTCTCCATCATGGCGGTGAACAACGAAATAGGCGTGATTCAGCCGCTCACCGAGATTGGCGCATTGTGCCGCAAGATGGGCGTGTATTTTCACACCGATGCCGCACAGGCCATTGGGAAGATTCCCCTGGATGTGGAGGCGATGAACATCGACCTGATGAGCATTTCCGGCCATAAAATCTATGCACCGAAAGGGATTGGCGCGCTGTATGTACGGCGCAAACCACGGGTGCGCTTACAGGCGCTCATCCATGGTGGTGGTCAGGAGCGGGGGATGCGTTCTGGTACCCTGCCAACCCCGCTGTGTGTGGGGCTGGGTGAGGCTTGCCGCATCGCCATGCTCGAAATGACGGAAGAGAGTGAACGCTTGCGCACATTGCAGGATAAATTTTTATCTATTATTAACAAGCGTCTGGATGACGTGTATATTAATGGAGATATGGTGCAGCGCATCCCGGGTAACCTGAATATCAGTTTTGCCTTTGTGGAGGGCGAAAGCCTGATGATGGGCATTAAGGAACTGGCGGTGAGCAGTGGTTCGGCCTGTACGTCGGCCTCGCTGGAGCCATCGTATGTGCTGCGGGCACTGGGGGTGGAAGAAGAACTGGCGCATACCAGTCTGCGCCTTGGCTTTGGCCGTTTTACCACGCTGGAGCAGGTGGAATTTGCGGCTAATCTCATTGCTGATAAAGTCCTGAAACTCCGTGCCATGAGTCCTTTATGGGAGATGGTGAAGGAGGAGGGAATTGATTTGAAGACGATTCAATGGGCGGGACATTGATATGAGGCACGAGGCACGAGGCGCGAGGCGCGAGAATGGGGTTGTTGAGATTCGCCGCTTTCATGATTTGCGGGCGTGGCAGTTGGGCATGTCACTCGTTAAGAAAGTGTACTTGTTAACCCAGGCTTTGCCAAAAGAAGAATTGTATGGGTTGACCTCGCAATTACGCCGCTCGGCTGTGTCGGTGCCCGCAAATATTGCCGAGGGTTTTTCGCGGCGTGGTCTTGGCGATTACTTGAGTTTTGTCAATATTGCGGTTGGTTCGCTAGCGGAATTGGAAACACTGTTACTGCTGGTGGAGGATCTTGAATATGTAGAGATTACCACAGACATACATGCTACACTGAACGAAGCACAAAAAGTCTTATTTGGTTTACGTAATTCCCTTAACGCACAACGCGAAGCGCCTACTCGCGCCTCGCGCCTCGTGCCTAGCGCCTGATGGAGGAAACAATGGCATATAGTAACCAACTGATTGATCACTACGAAAATCCACGCAACGTTGGATCACTGAATAAGGCAGAAGCCAATGTTGGCACTGGTCTTGTTGGCGCGCCGGCGTGTGGCGACGTGATGAAGCTGCAGATCCGCGTCAATGATAACGGCGTGATTGAAGATGCCAAGTTCAAAACCTTTGGCTGTGGTTCGGCGATTGCGTCCAGCTCGCTGGCGACAGAATGGCTGAAAGGCAAGTCTCTGGATGAGGCGGGCGCACTTAAGAACACGCAAATTGCCCAGGAACTGGCCTTGCCACCGGTGAAAATTCACTGCTCAATTCTGGCCGAAGATGCCGTGAAAGCAGCGATTGCGGATTATAAACAGAAACAGCAGCAGCGGGTTAGTGCACTGGCAGCGGAATGAACAGATGAAAAAAGATCAACACCAACTACTACCAGCTGAGGCGGCACAGGCGGTTGTGTTGTTCAAAGAGCAAAAAATCCGGCGCACCTGGTACAAGGGGCAGTGGTGGTTTGTCATTGCTGATGTTGTGCAGGTGCTCACGGACACGGTCAATCCTACTGACTACATCAAAAAAATGCGTAGTCGTGATAAGGACTTATCTGCAGGATGGGGACAATTTGTCACCCCCCTGACAATAGAAACTGGAGGGGGTAAGCAGCGTGTGAACTGCGCCAACACGGAATCGTTGCTGCGTATTATTCAGTCCATTCCATCTCCTAAGGCTGAGCCATTCAAACGCTGGTTGGCCAAAGTGGGGTATGAGCGGATTCAGGAAATCGAAAATCCTGAGCTGGCGCAGGCGCGTATGAAACAGCTGTATGAGGAAAAAGGCTATCCCAAGGACTGGATTGACAAACGGCTGCGCGGCATAGCCGTGCGCCAGGATTTGACCGATGAGTGGAAACAGCGGGGTATTAACAGCCAGCGGGATTACGCTATTCTCACGGCTGATATTTCCCGTGCCACCTTTGGTATGACGCCGAAAGAATATCGTCGGCATAAAAATCTGCCGACGGCATTAGGGGTGAATCTGCGCGACCATATGACCGACCTGGAGCTGATTTTTACCATGCTGGGTGAACGGGTAACGACCGAGATTTCTACAAAAGAAAAACCCAAAGGTTTGCCGGAAAGTCGTAAGGTTGCCAGACGGGGCGGCAGTGTGGCCGGTACTGCCCGCCAACAGGCAGAGGTGGAATTGGGGCGATCTGTGGTGAGCCGTGAGAATTATTTAGGACTCACCGCGCCGAAGGCTGTGGCGGTTAGGAAAAAGCGTAAGATGGTGGACAGATGACAAAAAACAATCATGAATTTGATGGATTCAGTGTCAAGTTGTTTATCGATACACATGACGATTGGGTGGCGTTTTTTGAGGAAATGCCCAACGTTTCTGCTTTTGCGGCAACACCCGCTGCGGCTCTTGCTGCATTGGAAACGGCGTGGACGCTGGTTAAGGAAGACTATGCAGAGCTTGGTCAATCTTTGCCAAAACCGCGTATTAAAGATGATCAGCTTGCCAGTATTGTCGTGGAGCAGAAGCTGCATCAGTTACTCCTGCAAGAGGCGGAACAGCGGTATGTGAGTCTCAGCGAGATCGTGGCGCAAAAGCTGGCCGCGTCCTCCCCCTGGCAGACAGGTGTATAGGCGATGTTCTCTACCAACACCCCACCCCTCACCCTTACCGATACTGCCGCTGAGCGGGTGCAGGCACTGCTGGCGGCGCGTGGCAAGCCGTCACTTGGCCTGCGCATCGGTATTAAAACCAAGGGCTGTTCGGGGTTGAGCTATAACCTGGAGTACGCCGATGACCCGGTGCCGTTTGAGGAGGTCATCGAGGCTAAGGGCGTGTGTGTGCGTATTGATCCCAAAGCGGTGATGTTTCTCTTGGGTTCAGAAATGGATTATGTCGAGGGCGATACGGAATCTGGCTTTGTGTTTCGTAATCCAAATGAAAAAGGGCGTTGCGGGTGTGGCGAGTCGTTTCATGTTTAGAGCTGCATGATCATGACTGAACACCATTACAGTCGCTTAGGCCTGCCGGTCAGCTTTACGGTTGATGGCGATCTCCTGCAGAAAAATTTTCTGGAAGGGCAGCGGGCGACCCATCCAGATCGCTTTGCCAGCGCGTCGGTGGAAGAAAAATTGCAGGCGCAGCAGCAGGCCA
>JANMDF010000209.1:0-13216 GCA_031376145.1 Alphaproteobacteria bacterium | reverse complement strand
AGAAGATTGATCCTTGATGCTTCCCATAACTTTTAAAGACTGGCAGCGGCACATTGCCACCCTGCTTGCCAATACCGGGATTACACAGGAAATTTTTGAAGCTAGAGCGTTGATCACAACGGTACTGGGTGTATCGACAGATCATCTGCTGTTATCTGGTGATATGCCGGTCACACCTGTGCAGGCCGCCACCCTGCGGGAAGCCCTTGAGCGACGATGCAGGCACGAACCATTAAGCCGCATTCTGGGACGGCGCGAATTCTGGGGGTTAGACTTTCAGATCAGCTCGGATACCCTGGATCCAAGGCCAGATTCAGAAACCGTGATCACCGCGTTGTGTCGTCACTACCCGGATCGACAACAAGCCTTAACGATATTGGATATGGGTACAGGCAGTGGCTGTCTTTTGCTGGCAGCCTTGACAGAATGTCCCAATGCAACTGGTGTGGGTGTTGATATCTCTGTCGGTGCATTAACCGTGGCAAAAAAAAATGCTGCTACCTTTGGTCTGCACCAGCGTGCCCAGTTTCTGAAAGCAAACTGGGGGCAGGGGATTAGCGGGCAATTTGATGTTATTCTCAGCAATCCCCCGTATATTGAGCAAAATGCTATCCCTACCCTGGCACCTGATGTCCGTAATTTTGATCCCATCACGGCACTTGATGGCGGCCTGGATGGTCTGGATGCATATCGCAGCCTGATGCCCGATATACAGCGTCTATTGAGTGCACAGGGCATTGCTCTACTGGAAGTGGGGATGGGCCAGGCAGAGGCCGTAACAGCAATTGCATCGGCTAATGGCCTGCAAAGAATTAGGACATATCAGGATCTTGGTGATATTCCAAGGTGTCTTGTACTGGGGCATGAACTCTGACATGACACGCCCCGCTTGTTAATAGTGTCGTGTTAATAGTGTATTGAAGACTTTATAAAGCCATAAAGAAAGTAAAACGTCATGAATATTCTGGTCTTAGGTGGCGGTGGGCGCGAACACGCACTGTGCTGGAAACTGAAAAAATCGCCACTATGTCAGGAACTGTACTGCATGCCTGGCAATGCCGGCATTGCTGATGTGGCAACAGTCCTGAATGGTGATGCCTGTGACAGCACCGTGGTGCTGCAGGCATGTCGTCAACACCATATTGATCTGGTAGTCATTGGCCCCGAAGCCCCGCTGGTGGCTGGGGTATCCGATACCCTGCGGGCTGCCCATATCCTGGTATTTGGCCCTTCACAGGCAGCGGCACAGCTGGAAGCCTCTAAAGGCTTTGTCAAAGACCTGTGCCAGCGATACCATATCCCCACTGCCCGTTATCAACGCTTTACCAAGGTTGTCCCCGCCCTGATGTTTGCCCAGACGCTGGGTTTACCGGTAGTGATCAAGGCGGATGGACTGGCGGCAGGCAAAGGGGTGGTCATTGCCACTAACATGGCCGAGGTAGAGCAGACCCTGAAAGACATGCTGGAAGATCACGCCTTTGGTGAAGCCGGTGCCGAGGTGGTAGTGGAAGAATTTTTGCATGGTGAAGAAGTCAGCTTCTTTGCCCTGACCGACGGCCATACCGTTATTCCGCTGGCGACCGCCCAGGATCACAAGCGGGCATTTGATGGCGATACAGGGCCAAATACCGGTGGCATGGGGGCGTATTCCCCGGCACTGCAGGAAACACCGGCCTTTGTTGCCGAGGTCATGCGCACCATCATTGAACCCACCCTGCGTGGCCTAATGGAAGACGGGATTATCTATCAGGGGGTCTTGTATGCTGGCCTGATGCTCACCACAAGCGGTGTACAACTGCTGGAATACAATGCCCGTTTCGGTGATCCGGAATGCGAAGCCCTGATGCTGCGCCTGGATAGTGATTTACTGGCGTTGTTACTGGCGGTGGCTGAAGGTGATCTTGCCAGTGTACAGCCAGTCTGGTCACCAGATCCCGCCCTGTGCGTGGTTATGGCCAGCCAGGGCTATCCTGGTACTTTTGAGAAAGGCACCGTCATTCGTACACTGCCCAGTAACGCACCAGCCGGTACAGTTATCTTTCATGCCGGCACCAGCCGCAATGCCCAGGGCAATCTCATTGCCAGTGGTGGACGGGTGCTGGTGGCCACCGCCAAAGGAAAGACATTGCGTGCAGCACAACAGGCTGCCTACGCTGCCTTATCCGACGTTCACTGGCCGCAGGGGTTTTACCGCAGGGATATTGGCTGGCGAGGGTTGTCACCCTCACCCCAACCCTCTCCCTGACAGGGAGAGGGAGCAGGAAAAATCTAGAACTGGGCTTTTTCCGTAGAGGCGCCGTAAGCGGTTGTAGACGATTCACCACCGGAAATGGCCAGTGACACAGCATCAAAATAGCTGGTACCAACTTCGCGTTGATGATTGGTGGCGGTGTAGCCATCTTTTTCGGCGGCAAATTCGGCTTCCTGCAATTCGCTGTAGGCCGTCATGCCCAGGGCTTTGTAGCCTTTGGCCAGCTTGAACATGCTGTAGTTTAGAGAGTGGAAACCTGCCAACGTCACAAACTGGAACTTATACCCCATGGCACCCAACTCGCGCTGATACTTGGCAATGGTGATATCATCCAGATTAGCTTTCCAGTTAAAGCTGGGCGAGCAGTTGTAGGCCATCATCTTGCCCGGGTATTGTTTCTGAATAGCTTCGGCAAAAGCGCGAGCCTCTTCCAGATTGGGTTTAGAAGTTTCCCACCAGATCAGGTCACAGTATGGCGCATAGGCCATTCCTCGGCTGATGCAGTGTTGCAGACCGGTGCCTTTTTTCAGGTGAAAAAAGCCCTCAGTCGTGCGGTCGGCACTGATGAATGGACGATCACGCTCATCAATATCGGATGTGATCAGCGTTGCACTTTCAGCATCGGTGCGTGCCACGATCAGGGTGGGTACACCACAGACATCAGCGGCAAAACGGGCGGCATTCAGGTTGCGGATATGCGCCTGGGTTGGCACCAGCACTTTACCGCCCAGATGGCCGCATTTCTTTTCAGAAGCCAGCTGATCTTCAAAGTGAACACCTGCCACACCAGCCTCGATATAGGCTTTCATGATTTCAAAGCAGTTGAGCGGGCCACCAAAACCAGCCTCTGCATCGGCAACAATAGGGGCGAACCACTGCGTATCGCCCTTACCTTCCATCACTTGAATCTGGTCGGCGCGCTGTAGCGTGCGGTTGATTTTCTTGGCCAGTTCAGGGCCGCTGTTGGCTGGATACAGGCTTTGATCCGGGTACATCGCACCAGCGGTATTATTATCAGCGGCAACCTGCCAACCGGAGAGATAAATGGCTTTAAGTCCGGCTTTCACCATCTGCATGGCCTGGTTGCCACTCAACGCACCCAGGGCGTTAATGTAAGGTTCGCTTCGCAGGAGTTCCCACAGGCGATTAGCGGTATGGGTGGCGAGCGTGTAATCAATTTTCAGGCTGCCGCGCAGGCGTTTAACGTCATCCGCCGTATAGGCGCGGTCAATGCCGTCAAATCGGCCTTTCGGGGCGGGGATTAGATCGGTGAAGGTGGTCATGGGGAGTCTCCTTTGTCTTTGTGTGCCTGAGTTTGTATCTGTCTTGCCAGCGAACGCTGGCATCCAGCATATAATTCTTAATAATCCGTCATATATCCTCTGATAAATCCCGCCAGTCGGGATTATGTTGCTCAATCAGTTCTAGTTTCCAGTTTCGTTTCCAGTCTTTCAATCGTCGTTCCCGCTCTCGTGCTTCCTCTAATCTGTCATAAACCTCTACATGCACTAGTGTCTTAACGTTATACTGCTGCGTAAACCCCTGTACCAATTCATTTCTGTGTTCATATATCCGCCGCGCAAGATTGTCTGTCTGTCCTATGTAAAGCGTGCCATTGCGCGTGCTGGCAAGAATATACACAGAAAAAGCCATACTCTTTCTCCCAACAACGGCGCGATACTACCGTATCGCAACTGATGTACTGGATGCCAGCGTTCGCTGGCAAAACACCTATGCTTCTTTTACCAATACCCCATAAGCCGGCAATGTTAAAAATTCCTTAAAGTCCGCATCCAGGCAAAGCTGTTTAAACACATCACAGGCTTTGGTGAAAATATCACGTTTCTGGGCATAAGCTGGCGCAAGCACTGCCATCTCTTCGTTGAACAAGTCATGGAATAAAGACGACGTCACCACACGCCCATCATCCAGCTTCGCCCCGTGCCGTAACCACTGCCAGCATTGCGCCCGGCAGATTTCGGCGGTGGCGGCATCTTCCATAAGGTTATTGAGCGGTACACAGCCCTGTCCCTGCAGCCAGGCGGCCAGATAGCCAATACCCACCTGAATATTATGTCGCAAGCCCATCTCGGTAATAGTGCCCTGGGGTGGGGCTAGTAACTGTTCTGCTGTTACGCTGTAACCGGGTAATTTTTTATCCAGCTGATTCGCACCCGTCAGCACTGCATCAAAAGCGGCGCGGGCGATAGGCACCAGGGCAGGGTGGGCTACCCAGGTGCCATCGTGGCCATCCCCTGCTTCGCGGTCTTTATCAGCTTTAACCTTGGCCATGGCGGCATCATTGGCCGCCGCATCATTTTTAATGGGAATCTGTGCCGCCATGCCACCCATGGCCATCGCCCCGCGTTTGTGGCAGACGTGGATAATAAACTGCGTGTAAGCTCGCATACAGGGCACGGTCATCGTCACCTGCGCCCGATCCGGCAGCAGACGGCTGGGGTCATTGCGGAATTTCTTGATATAGCTGAAAATATAATCCCAGCGGCCACAGTTCAGGGCAACAATATGTTGCTGCAGGGCATGCAGGATTTCTTCGGCTTGAAAGGTTGCCAGAATGGTTTCGATCAGAACGGTGGCCTTAATCGTCCCAACAGGAATACCCAAAGCCTGTTGCGCCGCGACAAACACATCATTCCACAGTTGTGCTTCGGTGTGGTGCTCCAGCTTGGGCAAATAGAAATACGCGCCCGTGCCACGCGCCATACATTCTTTAACGTTGTGAAAGAAGTACAAGCCAAAATCAAACAGGCTGCCGGATATGGGTTCCCCATCCACCAGCATGTGGGCTTCATCCAGATGCCAGCCACGCGGACGTACCAGCAAAACCGCTGGTTTTTCATTCAATGTATACTGTTTGCCGCTGGTGGGGTCTGTATAATCAATCTGGCGGCGCACGGCGTCATACAAGTTTGCCTGGCCATCCACCTGATTATCCCAGGTGGGGCTGCTGGCATCCTCAAAATCCGCCATAAAGCAGTTCGCACCGCTGTTAAGCGCATTAATCACCATTTTGCGATCAACGGGACCGGTAATCTCCACGCGGCGATCCTGTAAATCCTTTGGAATACCGGCAATCTGCCACGCACTGGCACGAATATCTGCTGTTTCCAGGGCAAAATCAGGAAGCCAGCCTATATCCAGCTGTGCCTGCACCAGTTGCCGCTTGGCAAGTAACCGCAAACGCTGCGCATTAAAGGTGCGATGCAGATGGGCAAGAAAAGCAAGGGCGTCATAAGATAGGGTTTCAGCCTGGCGGCCTTTCGGGGCGCGCAGCAGGCTTATGCCTGGCGGTAAATCACTGTGCGGGGCGTGTTGTTCCGGTATTGCAGACATCAAGAACCTCTCTTGTCATACAGCATTACAAACATTAATAGATTGTATCACTACAATGAATTTTATGCTGCAATGCACAATTTTCTTTTTTAACCTAACACTTTCGCAACAGATAGAGTCGTTTCGATAAAGAATTACCCACAGGCGAAAATGTGCAAAGCCGAGAACCGGAAGCACAGGCTGTGTGCATTTGCAGCCGTCGGTAATTCTTTAGGGGAATGACTATAGCAACGTGTTGCCACAAAAAACTGATGCGCCGTAAACACAAGCTGTTACCCGTCAAAAATGCCCTGCATCCAGAGATGCTGGCGCTGCTGCAGGCGTACCTGCTGCATTTAGGCAGCGAGCGGCAATATTCCAGACATACCCTGACCGCCTATCACGAAGACCTGCTGCATTTTTTTGAATATGCCAGCTCCCATCTGGGAGGCACTGTTACGCCAGACGATCTGGCGACATTAAAATTGCCGGATTTTCGTGGCTATCTCGCCTATTTACAAGGTTTAGAACTAGAGCGAAGCTCTATTGCGCGGGCATTAGCTGCCTTAAAAACCTTTATGCGGTATTTAATCACTCAAAGCCTGTTGACGCATAGCGATGTGCTGGCGATGCGCGCACCGCGCATCAATGAACAGCTTCCCAAGGCGATGGTCTTTCCTGACATTACCCAGGTACTGGCCGCCATTCATGCACTGCCGGTGGCCGACTGGGTAGGCAGGCGGGATCAGGCATTGACCATGCTGCTGTACGGTTGTGGCCTGCGGATCAGCGAAGCGCTGGCCTTAAATATTGCCGATCAACCGGTGGCAGGGGCGTTTGTGCGGGTTATGGGTAAGGGTAATAAGGAGCGTGATGTCCCTGTCCTGTCCGTGGTTGCTGAAGTTATTGCGGACTATGTCAGTGTATACCCCTGGCAGAAAACACCTGAATCCCCTCTTTTTATTGGTGAGCATGGCAAACGCCTGAAGGCCGGTGTGTTTCAAAAACGCCTGTATGACTTGCGTACTGCTCTGAATTTACCCGAACACACAACCCCACACGCCCTGCGGCACAGCTTTGCCACGCATATTATGCAGGCCGGGGGTGATCTGCGTTCCATTCAGGAATTGCTGGGACATGCCAGCCTGAGCACCACCAGCAGGTATACTGCCGTTGATGCCGAACAGCTGGCGCGGGTATATGAGAACTGTCACCCAAGGGCTGGGATTAAGCCGTAAGACGATCATCTACTTTGCCAAACGATGGTGCTGCTGTGCCCTGATAAGCCGTCATCAAATGTCGAAAAATGTAAATCCGTACGGCGGAGGTAAAGCTTGAGTCGCTGTATGTTGTCGCAATCTCTGTGCAAATAGAGTTGATCTGCGCCCCATGTCGTTTGGCGATAATTGCCAGCGCATCCCATAGCTCTGGTTCAAGCCGGATGCTTGTACGGCGGCCGTTAATCAGGATATTTCTGGTGACTAAAGATGATTGAAAGCGTTGTATCATCGCTGCGCCCCTCGCTATCGATGAGAGGTAGATTATGCAACCATTTTTATATGTTCAATACATATACGCCTATAAGTTGATAATTTATTCCCCATTACGGATTGGTATCTGCAAATCCAAGCTGAGCGCGTGAATACGGTCTTTCAGTTCTTCTTTAAGCAGATCATACACTAGGCGTTGCTGTGCTACGCGTGATAATCCCTGAAATACCCTGGAGACGATACGAATATGCAGGTGACTGGCACCGCGCCCATGATGTCCGCTGTGTCCCGCATGGCTGGGAGAATCATCCCGGATCTCCATCAAATCTGGCGACAAGGCGGCAGATAACCTGTCGTGTACTATCTTTATAAAATCGGAATCCTGCATCTGTTTTTCCTATCCGCCAAAGCCAGCCAGGCGTTGTAATTTAAAGCGTTCGGCTATTTTTGCCATCAGCACTGGAATTACCACACCAGCCAGCACCCCTGCCAGGATATGCATGGGCAACGACTCAACATGCAAGACCTTTTGCAGGACAATCCGCGTACCCGCCGTGCACAAAATATGCACCAGAAAAATGGGCATGGAATACCGTCCCAGCAGCGCAAGCCAGGGCAGATTAATTTGCTGCGCCAGGTACAGGCAGGCACTGACGGTGAATGCCACCGCCAGCAGCGCAACGGGCAAAATCTGCGGGGCAAGGTAAGGCACATGATTGCTCAACTGCAACACAATGCCGGTCGCTGTTGCCATGGCCAGCAAAGCGATTGTGCGTAACCGCACGGCAGGCATGCTCAGCAACCGTGGCGCCAGCAGTATCCCAGCGGCAAAAAACAGTGCATACCGGCAAAACAGAAAAGGAACCTGCCCATACGGTAGCGAATAACTGATAATATGCAGGATGACAGCGACTACCCAAAGGAATACAGGCTTTACATGTGCTTGTTGCAGGGCAACGGCTGTTAATATCTGCAGACAGAACAGCACATACAAAAACCAGAACTGCGCCACCGGCGCATAGGTAATGCTGGCAATAAAACTCAAGTCACGCTGGGTATTGGCCGCCGCCCCCATGGCCGACTGTGTGGCAATCTGAATCACTGACCACACGATATACGGGTACAGCAGGGCAATTGCTTTCTGTTTGAGAAATTGCCGTGTGGTATGTCTGGCAAGACTCTGACTGATAAACAAGCCGGACAGCAGGAAAAACACCGGCATGTGGAACAGATACAGGCTGTTGTCCACATTGAAAAACACTTGTGGATCAAGGCCAAGGCTGGATTTGTTAAGGCCGCGCATCACATGGCTGACCACCACCAACACGATCATCAGACCTTTGGCATAGTCAACCCACAGATAACGATTGGATGCTGTTGAAAGTCCAGGCATGATGTTCCACTAAGCGCATATATATGGATCTCACACTGTAAACCTGCACCAAGCTGGACCCCAGCCTTCGCTGGGGATTCGATAGGTGTTGCACCATCTTATTGCGAATCCCCAGCGACGGCTGGGGTCTATCGTCCGGCAGCGTAGAATTTTGGTGCGGTTTTATAGTGCGATGTCCATAAAGCGATTGCGCTTAGCACGCCTGCAGTGAAGAACTCAAGGACAAAAATGTCACAAACGGGGAGTTATGCGGCGTGGCCTGCATACTTGCGTTGCCCAACAGCAACAGCAAGCTCTTGCTGTTGTTGCAACGGCACTAGTGCCGCTGAGCCAGGATCTGGAAACTTTGACCCTGACGATTCTACTGAGATCGGCAACGCTTCGGCTTCCACTCCTTGTGTTACTGACACTTGCGCCGGCGCAGGTTGCACGCCTTCCTGTGAAGGCAAGCCTTCAGGCCGCGAATACTGCGTTTCTGGAACAAAAATTGTGCTGTTATGTTGCGTATCAGGTGTTGCGGAATCACCGGCAGCACTGCCCTGATATCCGGCAAATTCCTGTGTTTGTGGCGCCAACTTCTTTGCCAGCCAGCCAAATATACCGCCGACAATGGGTGTTTTAGTCAGCTGCCCCAGTGCAAACCCTACCAGTCTACCAAACCAGCCACTGCCTGCGGGTTGTGTGTAACCGTTATTATCTTCTCTGGCCATGTGCCTTGCTCCTGTTCTTCATATTCATTAATGATACATTAATATTCAAATAATGTACAGCTTTTATTAATTAATATTATAGAATATTTTATGCAAAAAATGAATCGCCCAGGACGATTTATAACTCAGGACGATTTATAGCTGATTGCAAAGTTAACTGTACTCTCAAGCGCGCCGCGTCATGCCGGATTTATTACGACATCCATTTGTAGAATAAGGGATTCCTTTACCCGGCCGGAATGACGCAGTGTCAGGACTTACGCAGAACAGAGATTGTCATTCTGAGCGAAGCGAAGAATCTCAATAATACAAAGAGATACTTCACTTCGTTCAGAGCCTGTCCTGAGCGCAGCGAAGGAATGACAGGGGGCTTTTGCAGAGGTTCCTATAATCAACGGATCTCTGGTGCAGTGATTGAACCGGTAGCATCTGGAGACACAGCAATATCAGCCATTACCGGCCGTTTTGCGTGCCGTAATGCCGCCAGTTTTACTTCTAAACCAGCAACGTAACTCTTATAGGATTTCAGTTGCTGACCGTATAGAGTCTCCCCCGTTGGCAGGTTCATCTTGGCAGGGTTGATCTGCACACCTTTAACCAGAACCTCATAGTGCAGGTGCGGCCCCGTGGAACGTCCCGTGTTGCCCGAATAGGCTACGACCTGTCCCTGCTTAACACGAGTCCCCACCTTTGTTGTCGCAGGAAAGCGGCTGATGTGCCCATAGGCGGTGGAATATTCAGAATTGTGGCGGATACGCAGGTAATTGCCATAGGCCTGGTAAGAGCCTGCCTGCTCAATAATCCCATTACCTGCTGCCAGAATGGGGGTGCCAATGGGGGCAGCAAAATCGATCCCCTTGTGCATCTTCGTGTATCCTAAAACAGGGTGAAAACGCATCCCAAACCCGGAACTGACCCGCACGTTATCAATGGGGGTACGCAACAGTGCCCGTTGAATACTCTGGCCATTACGGTCAAAATAATCATGATACCCATTCGCCATATTGTACCGGTAAATGCGTTTTTCCTTATCTTTCAGTTTTAAGGTTGCAAACAGCATATTGCCGACACGTGCCTCGATACCATCGGCGTCAACATAGCGTTCGTATAACAGTTCGAATTGATCGCCAGCATGCAGATCACGTTGAAAATCAATGTCATAACTGAAAGCGCGAATCATTTCGATTAACACGGATACCGGCACGTTGGCGGCATTACCGGCCTCAAACAAACTGGAATCAATACTGCTGCCAGCGTAGGCAATCTCTTTGGTCAGTGGCCGGATCATTTTTTCTGCCTTAAAGTCGCTGTCACTTTTCGGTGATTTATAAATCAGTACATCTGTCTCAGGATCCGGGCGAAAAAAGAAGCCCTGGAATTCATCATCAGGATCAGCACTGATAATGGATAACTCCTGACCAGTTTTCAGATCCTTGGGATCCCAGACATCGCCAAGTGCCTTGACTGCATAAAAAGCATTCATACGTTCCGCGCCTGCCGATTGCAGCATGGTAATGAGTGTATCACCATTTTCTACGGTCAGCCGGTTTTCAAAAAGATTTTCTGCAGGCTGCTGAAAATATGTCGCATACTTCACGAGTTCTTCGGTCTGCTTCTTAACCACCGCCGGCCCTGGCACCGGAATCTCTTCAACGGCATGCATCGGCTGCATATCAACATTGAACGCAGTGCCCCCACCCGCCGGAACACTGGCCAACGAGCCGGAACGATCAAACAGAAACGCGCCGACGAAACACACAAACGACAGCAGCGCAATCCCGATAAAAAGGCCGAATTTCATGCGCTTTTCGCGTGGTTTGCGGTTTAAACGATTCATTCAAACATCCTTGTGTAAAGAAAGTCTTAATGCTCCCAGAATTTATGGTGCACTGCAACAGTCGGCGCCGTTATGGCTGTTTTTCAGCCATTCGACAATATTTTTTGGCAAAACATTGTTTTACAATGATTTTTTCCATAATATCGCAAGCAGCAATAAGAGAGGCAGGACAAAGGCGGCAGCTGGTAACAGCGGCTCCTGGATAGTCTGCTGAACTTGCATTGCCGCACGATCCTTGAGCCACAGACTATTATCCAGCAATCCATGCCTGGATGCGGGTGGCGACAGTGTCATGCGATCATCCGCGCCAATAACTGCCCCTTTGCTGGAGGTCACTAAAGCAGTGGCCTTTTCGGGCACTGTCTGTAAATGCTGCCACTCCTGATGGGGGGTTAGCTGGTGCGCAATCGTTTGTATCTGCTGTCTGTTATGGATGGTGTATACCCCTGGTTTTGTCATCTTGACAGCTACTGTGCTGATATAGCTTTTTCGCTGACCATCCGGCATTGTCACTGTGACAGGCGCAGCATCGGCTTGTTGAGGCACAAGGCGCAGCATTTGACCTTCTGTCCGTACCACCCAGTCACGTCGATCAAATGCCGGATCATGCAGCAGCCAGTGTATAATATTGGTGTATAACCGGGTTGCCAGCCTTGTATCGGCTGTTGCCCGCTGCCAGTGCCAGCTATCCTGCACCACGCTTTGCGCAACACGTCCGTGGCGGGCAGAAAATTCCTGCAGTGCAAGTATGCCGCCTGCTTTGCTGTCGAGGATCACATCCGCCGTCTTCATAGACATATCCGTGGCGAAAGACAGCGTTGCGGGTAATTGATCCAATGGCAGATGCTGGGTAATCGGGTGGGGATTCCGAGGAACCTTAATCGGCACTGGTACAGCAGAGAATCCAGTGGAACGCGGCTGTAATGGCAGTACAGGTTGTAATAAAAGCTGCTGATAGGGTTCCATGGCCTTACCATGCAACATCATTAAACTTTTCCCACCCAGGACAGCATCAACAATATTGCGCAGATATTGCCCATGAATGACCGAAGCTTGTTCGATACTGTCCAGGATAACCAGATCAAACTGCTGCAGACGCTGTTGAAACAGTTCATCCACTGGAAACGGAATCAACGCCAGTTCCTGTTCGGGCGTCAGATCCTGGTTTAATTGGGTACGCAAAATGGTAAAATGCACCAGATCCACACCCGGATCATTCTTCAGTAATTGCCGCAAAAAACGCGTGTTCAGGCTGGCTTTGCCAGATACCAGCAATACTTTGGCGCGTTCCCGCAACCCCTGTGTTTTCAGGATCACCGCGTTATTGGCGTATGTAAGCTCGCTGGGGTCTGTCTGCAGGCGCAATACGGCAGTTTGCTGGCCTTGATGCCGCACAGGCAAAGACAGATATGTTGGTTGCCGGTTTGGTAACGACAGCTTTTTGATGCCGTCAACAGTCTGCAGTGTTGCGGCAATCGGCATTCCGGCAGCACGTTGATTATCATGGGCCAGCACCTGCATCGCTGCTGTCTTACCAACGGCCGTGTAACTTGGCATCTGCAGGATTTTCAGGCTGCGATCCGGGTGCTCCGGTTTATCGGTCAGCACCACATGAATGGGAAAATCAGTTTTTAAGCTATTGAGCGCATCCCGTGTGTCGCTCCAGGCAGCATCACTAATCACAATAACGCCTGCCAGCTGATCCATGGGCAGGATGGAAAGCTGCTTTTGCAGCGTGGACACGATGTCCGTCTGTTTAAACGGTCTGAAGATTGTTTTAAGATTGGGTATTGTTGCTGCCTGCTGCTGCAGTTCCGCAAGTACCGCATGGGTTTTGTGATCCCTGCGTGCCAGTGTGTTGCTGGCACTGGTATCCTGCATGATCAACAGCGTATTCGGCAGTGGTAGACCGGTTTCAACCCGCCGCTGCGGGTTCAACAGGGCAACAGTAATGATCAGCAGCACGATGCAGCGCGGCAGCAGCAGGCTTAACAATCGCAGCGCATGACGCCTATTCACGATCCAACCTGTCCATGATTGCTTTCAAATGAATAGAATCATTTTTATAGGTTCCGGTTAAAGCATATAAAACCACATTGATGCCAGTCCGTAATGCCATTTCCTGTTGACGTGAGCCTGCCTCTGCAGCCCATGCCCGCGCCATATCCCCATTGGTCAACAGCACTGATGCAATACCATCGC